>NZ_JBXASW010000002.1:0-212189 GCF_058809745.1 Variovorax sp. MPBD4-3 | reverse complement strand
AGCTTGGCGATCTCGCCGATGTTGGCCAGGTGCTCGATGTCGAACAGCATGTCCTTGATGGGGGCGGTGTAGCTCATCTCATTGCTGCCTCTAAAAGCAGTTCCAAATTACTCGGTGAAAACAAGTCGCGTGCGGATCGTCCGATCAGCCGGCTCCAATTTCTTTATCCATCTTTTCCTTCTTTTCATGCGCATCGACGAGCTGTGCCAGAAGCCTCATGAACTCGGCGCGATCTTCGGGCGACAGCGGTTCAATCAGCAACTCCTGGGAGCGGTGAATGCTTTCCTGCAGATCGTTGATCAGGTTGAGCCCATCCGTCGTGATCACCGAGAGTCTTGACCGGCGATCGTCCGGATTGACGCGGGTTTCAACCAAGCCCTTGTCACCAAGACGTTTGAGCACTTCTGCAGTCGTCGTGCGGTCGAGCGACAGTTCCCGACCGATCGCTTTCTGATCCAGCCAGGGGTTCATCGAAAGCGCCGTCAGCATGCCGACCTGAAGCGGTGTGATGCTTTCCGACTTGCAGAGATCGAAGAAGATCGCCTGTCCGATCTGCGTCAGCCTGCGGATGAGGAAACCCGGCCGGCGCCACATGACCTGGCGCAATGGATTGAACGGCTCCAGGATCGGATGCTTTGCCACATCGGCTGAGCCGACCGTCTTTTTTTGAGCGGGGGAACGCTTTGTCATTATCTCGAGATCGCTGAAGGTGTCAGCCGACGAGTTTATCGACTCCCCTGTCTGTGAAACGGAGCAAGACACGCTTCAGATTGCGCTAACGCAGATCGAGCTTCAGGTAATCGCCGAGCAAGCGATAGAAATCTTCTTCGTCATCCCACGGGATCATGTGCCCGGCGTTCGACGCCGTGCATTGCGACAACCCGGGCGCAAGAGACCCGATCTCGGCAAGGTCCTCCGGCAGCATCACCCCTCCCCGGCCTGCCGCCATCAGAAGCCCGGGCGTCTTTAATTGGGGGAGATCGGCGTGGATGTCGTCCTCGTGGAAGCCGGCGTGCGCCTGGACGATGGCATCCGGGTCGCAGGTGTGGAGCCATTCGGCCCTGAGGCGCAATTGGTCGTCCGTCCACGTGGGTGCATAGGGGCGAAGCTCTTCGGCCGTGATGCCCATGAGCGCCATCTGGATGGAATCGACATACCAGGCCAGCGGAACCGGATAAGCACGCCGGCCCGGGCCGGACACCGGCGGATCGACGAGCAGCAGCCTCGCCGTCCGTCCCGGATCGCGCGCAGCGGCTCGAATCGCCACGCGGGCACCCATCGAGTGGCCCAGCACCGTCACCGACGACCACTGCAGCACGTTCAGCAGGTCCAGCACATCGGCCGCCATGGCATCGAGGCTCGCGACCATGCCCGGCGCGCTGAAGGACAGGCCTCGCCCCCGGAAATCAAGCACATGAACATCGAAATGGCGAGCCAACCGCTCTGCGACGAAGCCCCAGGTGATGGCGGGACTCGTGATGCCGGGCAACAGCAGCAGGCGAGGACCCTGCCCTCCATAGCGCAGAAGATGCAGCCGCACCCCGTTCGCACGGACGTGATAGCCAAGAAGAAAGGAACTCATTCGGACGCCCTCGGCGGCTTGCCGAACAAGCCGCGGAAGCGGTTCCAGAGCACGCTCCACATCATCCCGGCGACAGACACCGTGGGTTGCGGCTCGTCGGTCACAACCGTTTGGCCGCCCAGCCTTCGCGTGATCTGCTTTCCGAAGTCTGCGACCATGCGTCGCACGAAGTCCTTCACGAGTCCGGAGCGCGAGAACTGCGCGAGTGGACCCTGCAGCGCATAGATCATGTCGACGTGCACACGGGTGCTGTCGGCCGTCAGGGCTTCCAGCCGATAGGTGATGTCGCCCTGGGTGCGTGACTTGCTCAGGCTGTCCTGGCCGGCACCGCGCAGGACCGCGCGCCTCGCGGCGTCGTCGCGCTCCAGCCGCGCAGCGCCTGCGAATGCCGCCGACATCGGACCGAACTTGATCGCGATGGTGCCCTTGACACGCTCTCCTTCGTATGAGTCGATGGTCGCACCGGGCAGGCAAGAGGCCACCGCAGGCAGGTCTCCCATGAACTTCCACACCTGGTCTTCCGGATAAGGCACGTCGAAATGCACTTCGATGGCGTTGCCCTTGGCCTTGGCCTTGGCCATCGCGGCGGGATCGACCTCTGCCATCTCCGCGGACGCCGCAGATTCCGCCGCGGCCTGCCTGGCGGCGGCAACCGCGAGCGGCTGCGCCTGGCTCGGCGCCGTGGCCGGGCGCGGTGCAACAGTTCGCGGGGCACTCAGTGCATGCCGCAGCTTTTCGACTTGTGCGTCCGGGGTGTCGCGCTGCTGCTGCAGCACATCGAGAATGGCGTCCACGATGCCCTGGTAGCCGGTGCAACGGCACAGGTTGCCGGAGAGTTCGAGGCGCACGCGCGCTTCGTCGGCCTGGGGCAGACGCAGGACGATGTCGCGCGCCGTGGTAAGCATTCCGGGTGTGCAGAAGCCGCACTGCAGCGCGTGATGCCGCGTGAACGCCGCGCGCAGCCGCTGCATCACCGCATCATCGTCGTAGCCTTCGATGGTGGTGACTTCCTGGCCCTCGCACGCCACGGCGAAGGTGATGCATGAGCGCGTCGGCTGGCCGTTGACGAGCACCGTGCATGCGCCGCAAACGCCATGCTCGCAGCCAAGATGGGTACCTGTCAGGCGCAGTTCGTCGCGCAGGAAGTCACCAAGATGCGTCCGTGGTTCCGCGTGCCGGCTGAAGCCGCGGCCATTGACCTGAATAGCGATGGGGATCAAGTCTGTTACTCCGCTGGCTTGTGGTTGGAAAAAACACCCGACTGCGCCAGGGCGCGCTCGACGCAGGCCGTGAAGAGCTTTCGGTCGATGCCGTCGCGATCAGGCAGCGCCCGGCCTACGGCCGCGCCCACCTTGTCGCGCTTCGCGGCTTGCGCGCCCTTGCTTGCAACTTCCGCCGCGAATTCGTTCAACAGGATCGGCGGCCCGTCAGCCGCCCCCAGCACCACGCGCGCACGGTTGCGCGAAACATCGAAATACACCGCGGCGCTGGCCTCGGCAAATTCGCCAGGCTTGCGGCAGACCTTGTGATAACCCCAGCGCGTGGCCGGCGTCTCGCACGGCACGTGGACGGCCACGATCAACTCATCGGACTCGAGCACAGTCGTATAGGCTCCGAGCATCACGCCATCCGCCTCGATCGTGCGTTCGCCGCGCGGCGACCTGAGCACGATGCGTGCACCGAGCGCGGCGAGCGTGACCACCCAGTCCGCGGCAGGATCTGCATGCGCCAGGCTACCTCCGACAGTGCCGCGGCTGCGGATCGCCCGGTAGGCGATACCGGCCGCGACCTGACGCATGGGATGCGCCGCCAGCGGCGGGTGCACGCCATCTTCGATCTCGGCATGTGTGACTGCCGCACCGATCTCGATCCACTCGCCCTTGCGACTGACTGCGCGCAACGCTGCGATGCCGGCGATGTCAACCACCTGCGCCGGTCGCGCAAGTCTCAAATTGAGCATCGGGCCGAAGGACTGGCTCCCACTCATCGCCTTTGCCATGCCGCCGCCCTTGGCCAGCACCTCGATCGCCTCATCCACGCCGAGCACTCGCGTGTACTCAAATTTCGCGGCCTTCATTTGACGAGCTCCTGTTGCGGCTTCGCGCTCTCGAGGGCCTTGAGCAGGCGCCGCGGTGTCAGAGGCGTCATCAGCACCTCGGCCGCGCCCGTGCCTCGCAATGCGTCGTTCACGGCGTTGAAGATCACCGCGGGCGGCGCGATGGCGCCTCCCTCCCCCACGCCCTTCGCGCCGAATTCGGTGTGAGGCGACGGTGTCTCGAAGTGCTCGATGCGGATGCGAGGCACTTCCGTGGCGCCAGGCAGGATGTAGTCGGCCAGCGTAGAAGCCAGCGGCTGGCCTTGGTCGTCGTACGGGCTCTCTTCGTACATCGCGGTGCCGATGCCCTGCGCGATGCCGCCGATGGTTTGGCCCTCTACGATCATCGGATTGACCATGGTGCCGCAATCCTCGACCACGACGTAGTCGAGGATCTCGACCTCGCCTGTCTGCGTGTCGACCGCGACGACGACGGCATGGGTCGCATACGTAAAGGTACCGGTGTCGACTTTGGGCTTGTACGCACGCGAAACCTCCAGGCCACCAAGATGCACGTTCTCGGGCAGGTCCTGCGGCGTGAGGTACCACGCGCCACCCACCTGGGACAGCGGAATCGACTTTTCTCCGGCCACGGCGAACCCTTCCACCAACGCGACGGTCTGCGGATCCACGCCCATGAGATAGGCGGCGATCGACTGGATGCGGGGCAGCAGTTCCTTGCACGCGGTCGCGATGGCGCCTCCCGACATGACGGTCGCCCGGGATGCGTAGGTGCCCGATGAGAAGGGCGTGAGCGCGGTGTCGCCATGCACGACCCGGATACGCGCAACGGGAATGCCGAGCACATCGTTGGCGATCTGCGCGAAACTGGTCTCCATGCCCTGGCCATGCGAGTGCACGCCGACGCGCACTTCGAGCCCGCCGTCCGCGGTCATCCGCACCACCGCCTGATCAAAACCGGGCACCACCGGAAGACCCCAGTTGGCAAACACCGTCGTGCCGTGCGCGGACTGCTCGGTATAAGTGGCCGTGCCGAACCCGATCCGGCGTCCGTCCGGCTCTCCCCGGGTTTGACGCTCACGCACGGCAGCCACTCCGACCATCTCGACGGCGCGGCGAAGGCTCGCGGGAAAGTCGCCGCTGTCGAAGTGCTTGTTGGCCACGTTGACGTAGGGCATGGCATCGGCCGGCACGAGGTTGTCCATGCGAACCTCCCACGGTTCCCGGCCCACTTCGCGCGCCACGGCATCCATCAGAAGTTCGATTGCAAAACAGACGCCGGTGCGCGCCACGCCGCGGTAAGCCATGAAGCCCGGCTTATTGGTCGCGACACACAAGGTCTCGCATCGGTAGCCACGGAAGGTGTACGGACCGGGCAGGTTGCCGATCGCTTGACCAGGCTCCAGGCCCACGAAGAACGGATAGTACGAATAGGCGCCGCCGTCGATGGTGATGACAGCGTCCAACGCCAGGAGCTTGCCCGTGCGGTCCGCGTAGGCAGTGAGCTTGTAGTGATGCTGCCGCGTGTTGGCACCGACGATCAGATGCTCGCGCCGATCCTCAAGATAGCGAAATGGGGTTCGGTACGTCTTGGCCAGCCAGGCAATGCACAGATCTTCGGGGTACAGCTGCCCTTTATAGCCAAAGGCGCCTCCCACGTCGGGGGACACCACACGCACCGCCTCCTCGTTCATCGAGAGGTGCTGGGCGATGCCGACGCGCAGCAAATGCGGAACCTGCGTCGCACTTACGACCACAAGTTGATCGGCCTGGAAGTCCCAGTAGGCCAGCACCGACTTTCCCTCCAGCGGCACGATGCACTGGCGCGACAGCTCGACGGTGCGACTAACTTTCACCTCCGCCTTCGCGGCAAGTTCATCGAAGTCGCGATTGGCCCGCAGCGTGAGAAAGACATTGTCTTTCCACCCAGGATGAAGGAAGTCTCCCGTCGCCGCAAGAGAAGACTCGGCGCCGTGGTAGACGGGCAGCTCGTCATAGGAAACCTGAACCTCTTCGAGCAGGTCTTCTGCCACTGCACGCGTTGGCGCAACGGCCATGGCGATCGCCTCTCCCACGTGCCGGACCTTGCCCGAAGCCAGCGGCGGCAAGGCCGAGTACTGGTATGTGGGCAGCGAAGACGGCGAACCGATGTCCGCCGCGTCCGTCATCATCTCGCGCACGAAGATCTTCCCCGCATGCTCCTGCGGAATCTCGACACCCGTGATGGTGGCGTGCGCCAGCGGGCTGCGCAGGAAGGCGACCTCCTGCAGACCAGGCAGCACGAAGTCGCCCACGAAATTGCCTTTGCCAACCATGTGGCGCGCGTCTTCCTTGCGAGGCACACGGGCGCCGATGCCCTCGGGCTTAAGAACTCTCGCCGGGATGTCTGCCTGGTTCATGCGTTTCCTTCTGCTTGACTGATCGTTCCCGGGCGCCGCTCGGGATGTGCGGCATCGTCCGAGGTCAGGACTTCATGCGTATTTGTGACAGTACACGTTCATAATTATAGGCCTGCTTGTCACGCGCGTGAAGACGGTGGTTGATGATGAAAACCCTGATCCATCCATCTCCCTGATTCGGTGCACTCTAGCGCCTATACGCACTGTTTCCGACCTTGTCATACAGGCATCTCCGTCCACTCTGGTGCAAGTCCAACAAGTACAAACCCGCACTTGAAAAAAGAATTCGGCCGCCCTAATATGACAGTTCACTGAGTATTTTTTTCAGTTCTCTGAACGACAGGATAGAAGCCCATGGATTGGATCAAGGTCGCCTCGGCGCAAGAGCTGAGCAACGATGAAGCGAAGACCGTCGATGTCGCTGGCTATGGGGTTGCGCTGTACCGGATCGACGACGAATTCTTTGCCACCGACAGCATGTGCACTCATGCCACCGCGCTGCTGTCGGAGGGCTACGTGGAAGACGGTTGTGTCGAATGCCCGCTGCACCAGGCCCGCTTCGACATTCGCACGGGCAAGGCGATGTGCGCGCCGGCCACCGTGGACCTGCGCACCCACACCGTAAAGCGGGAGGGCGATCACATCTACGTGCTGTCGCCCGCTGGCAAATGACATCGCGCGGCATCGTCATCGTCGGTGCGGGCCAGTCGGCGGCCGTTGCGGCACATGCCCTGCGCGAGCACGGCTATAGCGGGCGCATCACGATGGTGGGCCGGGAGCGCCACAGGCCGTATGAGCGCCCTCTGTTGTCGAAGGCCGTCCTGGTGGCTGCGGAGGCGCCCAGGCTCGACGTGCTCACCGACGACGCCTGGACACGCAGCGACGTCGAACTGCTGAGCGGCAGCGAAGCGGTTGCACTGGATCTCCAGCGGCAACATGTCCGTCTTGCGGACGGGCGGATACTCGCGTACGAGTCCTGCCTGATCGCCACCGGCGGTGAGGCCACCACGCTGGCGTGCGTGCCGGCCGGCCGCGCGGGCGTGCACTACATCCGCACGCTGGACGACGCGCATCGGCTGCGCACCGCACTCCAGGCAAAGCCGCAGGTCGCGGTTCTTGGCGGTGGATTCCTCGGCCTCGAGGTCGCAAACTCGGCGCTGTCCGCGGGCGCCTCGGTGACGGTGCTCGAACGCGCGCCATCACTGCTAGATCGCTTCGTGCCGCCGCAGGCGTCTGAATGGATCGAAGCGAAGTTGCACGCAGCGGGCGCCAGGCTCCTGCTCGGCGCTTCCTGCAGTGGCGTCCATTCATTGCCGCAAGGCCGGTTGCGCTTGAGCACCAGCACCGGCGATCTCGAAGTGGACGAGGTGGTCATCGCCATCGGCTTGTCTCCGAACGACGCGCTGGCGCGCGATGCGGGGCTGGAGACGGCAGCAGGCAGCGGCATTTTGGTCGACGCGTCTTGCCGCACGAGCAACGCACACGTGTTCGCATGCGGCGACTGCACCAGCCAGCGCCGTGCCGGACAGGCGGCGCCGACGCGCCTTGAATCCTGGCAGAACGCGAACGAGCAGGGGCGCACTGCCGCTGCCGCCATGCTCGGCCTGCCTCTTCCCGCACCCGCGGTGCCGTGGTTCTGGACTGACCAGGGCAAACACAACATCCAGATGCTGGGCCTGCCGGCCAGCGATCTGGAATACGTGCGCCGTGGTAGCCCGGCCAACGACAAGGTGCTATGGATCGGCCATCGGGACGGCGTGCCGGTGCACGGCGTCGCAATC
The DNA here is from genome assembly GCF_058809745.1 of Variovorax sp. MPBD4-3. Taxonomy (NCBI): domain Bacteria; kingdom Pseudomonadati; phylum Pseudomonadota; class Betaproteobacteria; order Burkholderiales; family Comamonadaceae; genus Variovorax; species Variovorax sp. MPBD4-3. Next base: position 204,371 of record NZ_JBXASW010000002.1, on the reverse strand, counting down.
AACGCAGGCGCCGATCTGCGGGCCGTTCGCCCGCTCTTCGAACGCGGGCGGCGCGTGCAGTGGGACGACTTCGCACTGGACGCTACCAACCTTCGCACATGGGCCAAGCAGATGCAAGCCGACGTCGCGACCACCACTTAAACCACCTCTCTCAAAGCTAAGGAGCTTTCATGTATCAATCGCAGGCGGTCATCGGCATCACGAATGCCCGGAAGAATCCGCCCTTGGAGCAATGCGTCTGGCCCGCGGACGCCATGAACAACATTCCGGACTGGGTCTACACCAGCCAGGCGAACTATGACCAGGAGATCGAGCGCATCTTTCGGGGGGACACCTGGAACTTTGTCGCCCTGGAAGCGGAGATTCCCAACCCCGGCGACTACAAGCGTGGTTATGTGGGCGCCACGGCCGTCGTGATCGTGCGCGCGGAGGACGACACGATCTCCGTCTTCGAAAACCGCTGTGCCCATCGCGGCGCGGAGTTCTGTCGCGCCAGCCAGGGCAACACGAAGGAGTTCGTCTGCCCCTACCACCAGTGGTCATACGACCTCAAGGGCAACCTGCAGGGGGTCCCGTTCAAGCGTGGCATCAACAAGGTGGGCGGCATGCCGGCGGACTTTAAGAACGCCGACCACGGCACCCGCCAGCTGCGCGTAGCCACCCGCAACGGCGTGGTGTTTGCCACCTACTCCGACAAGACCCCTCCGCTGGAGGAGTACATGACGAAGGAGATCGTCGAGGAGTTCGACGTTCCGTTCTCGGGCAAGAAGCTAAAGATTCTCGGCTACTGCCGCAACGAGCTCCCGTGTAACTGGAAGATGTACCACGAGAACCTCAAGGATCCGTACCACGCGACGCTGCTGCATTCGTTTCTCGTGGTGTTCGGTCTGCTGGTCCCCGGCATCAAGTCGATCGTCTTTGCGGACAAGGTGCATGGCCGGCACGGCTTCATGGCGTCGGCCAAGCCGGACGAGATCTACGCTACGGTCGCCGACGACGACAAGGCGCAGATGCGCTCCTTCAGCGACAACCTTCGGTTGCGCGACGAACGGTTCCTCGACTACGTGCGAGAGTTCAAGTCGCCCTGGTCCGCCAACATGATGACCATGTGGCCGAACCTCATCGTGCAGCGCCAGATGAACACGATGGGCGTGCGCCAGATCATTCCGAACGGCCCGAACAGCATGGTGATGCAGTGGACGATGTTCGGGTACGAGGACGACACGCCGGAGATGACACGGCACCGCCTTCGCCAGGGCAACCTCATGGGCCCGGCCGGCTTCCTGGGCCTCGAGGACAACGAGGCTTTGAAGTTCGTGCAGGAAGGCCTGCGCAATTCTTCCACGGACAACAACGTCGTGAAGCTTGATGCCGGCCACCAGGGCACGACACGCAATCTCATCTCCGAGTCCTGCATCCGCTCCCTCTACCAGTATTACCGGGACGTGATGGATGTCCGTGTCGCGGAGAAAGCAGCATGAAGGATCGCCTCGCCTACGCCAAGACCACCATCTCGCCGCGACGCGCGGCCGAACTGCGCGCCGAGATCGAGTCGTTTCACGTCGAGTACTGCGCGGTCCTGGATGCGAACGACGTGGAACGCTGGCCGGACTTCTTCAGCCAGGAAGCGACGTACCGCGTGACATCGCGCCAGAACGCGCTCTTGAACATGCCCGTGGGACTCATCTACTGCGAAGGCCTGGACATGATCATCGACCGCGCCCTCGCCGTCGCGCACTCGCAGATGTTCGCGCCGCGGCACATGCTGCATGTGCTGGGGATTGCCCGCGTACTGGAAGAGACGGAAAACACGATCAGTTCCCAGACGCCCTTCATCCTCATGCAGACCCTTGTGGAGGGCCCATCGACGGTGCATCTGGCCGGGGTCTACCACGACCGCTTCGTGCGCGAAGGCGACCGGCTGCTGCTTGCCAGCCGTGAAGTGATCCACGACACCGAAATTCTCGACACCGCCTTGGCGTACCCGGTCTGAGGCCACCCAGGAAGACTATGAAACAAACTCCCAAAATCGCACTGGAAGAGCACTTCTCGGCCCCAGGGTTCGACGCGTACTCCTCCCCCTACACGCGGGCGCTTCCCTCCGCATTCGTCGCCAAGCTCGACGCTCGGCTGACCGACTTCGACGACCAGCGCCTCTCGGAAATGGACGCAGGCAACATCGAGTACGTCGTGCTATCGCAGACCATGCCCGGCGTACAGGCCGAGGTGGATCGCGACACCGCCATCCGCCGGGCGCGCGAGAACAACGAGTTCCTTGTCGAACGTGTCTCGCGCCATCCGCAGCGCTTCGGTGCCTTCGCCCACGTGGCCATGCAGGATCCGGCCGCCGCGGCCAAGGAGCTGGAGCGCACCGTGGTCGAACACGGTTTCAAGGGCGCGATGATCAACGGCCACACCCTCGGCCGATATTACGAAGGTGCCGCATTCGATGTGTTCTGGGAGCGCGCAGAGGCGCTAGGCGTACCCATCTACTTGCATCCCAACGCGTTCAGCCAAGCACCGGCTCTGCTCGAAGGCATGCCGGTGCTCCAGGGCGCAGCCTGGGGATGGGGCGTCGAGACAGCGGGCCATGCGTTGCGCCTGCTGTTCGGCGGGGTGTTCGACCGCTTCCCGCGCTTGACCCTGGTGTTGGGCCACATGGGCGAGGCCCTGCCGTACCAGCGCTGGCGCATCGACAGCCGCTTCGCCGCGTATCCATCGGGCATCACGCTGGCGCGCAAGCCCAGCGAGTACATCGGCAGCAACATCCTGATCACCACGTCGGGCGTGTGCTCCGCACCGGCGTTGCTGGGCGCCATTGGCGAGCTCGGGGCACAGGCCGTGCTCTTCTCGGTGGACTACCCCTACGAGTCGACCGCCGAGGCCTGTGACTTCATCGAAGCCGCCCCGCTGGACGACAAGACGCGGGCACAGGTGTGCCATGGCAATGCGCGCCGGCTCTTCAAGCTGGGCAGCCCGGACGACCTGGCACTGCTTCAGTTCTGACACTCACTCGAAAGGAAAAAAGATGGCAGTCAGCGACTATCAGATGATCAGGGCGTGGGACGAAGTCCTGAAGCTCAGTAAAGTGGAGCGCGGCCAGACCGTCTCCATTCTGTGCGGCCCCCACACACACCCGCAGACACTCCAGACGGCGACGATCGCCGCGCAGGCCGCGGGCGCGATCGTGACCCGGATCGAGCTGCAACCCATCAACGCGGAGAAAGCAACCAGCCGCGACCGGATGAACTACCTGGGTGAAACACCGCTCACGAACAATCCAGTCGCGCTCGCTGCAATGAAAAATAGCGATCTCGTCCTTGACTTGATGGTTCTCCTGTTCTCTCCAGAGCAACTGGAAATTCTAGAGTCCGGAACAAAGATTCTTTTGGTCGCGGAGCCGCCCGAGGTACTGGTGCGAGCGATTCCTACTGAGGACGATCGCAAGCGCGTCTTGGATGCATCGAAGCTTCTCAAAAAGGCTAAAAAGATGCACGTGACGTCGGCGGCTGGAACGGATGTGACGTTCCAGCTCGGCGAATTTCCCGTCATCACGGAGTACGGTTTCTGCGAGGAACCCGGGCGCTGGGACCACTGGCCGAGCGGCTTCCTCTTCACTTTCGCCAACGAAGGCGGCAGCGACGGAACCATCGTGATCGATCGCGGCGACATCCTACTGCCACAGAGGAACTACGTCTCGGACAAGATCACATTGAACTTGCGCGACGGTTTCGTGCGCAGCATTGAAGGTGATGTCGATGCCGCCATGCTGCGCGAGTTTATGGAGGCCTACAAGGATCCCGAAGCCTACGCTATCGCGCACATCGGCTGGGGAATGCAGCCCCGTTGCTACTGGCACACGTTGTCGCTGATGGACCGCGAGGCGACAACTGGTCAAGATGCGCGCGCGTTCGAAGGTAACTTCCTGTTTTCCCTGGGCCCGAACAACGAGGCTGGTGGCTCCCGCACCACGCCTTGCCACCTCGACATTCCGCTGCGCAATTGCACGGTGGCGCTGGACGGCACCGTCGTGGTCCGCGACGGCAAGGTGATCGACGAGGCATTCCAATGAGCTTCGATCAGGCTATCTACCAGAAGCAAGGATTCGGCAATGCCGTCGCGCCGCTGGCGCCCTACGGCCTGCTAATCATCGACTTCGTCAATGGTTTCGCCGATCCGCTCGCCTTCGGTGGCGGCAACATCGCCGACGCGATCGAAAGCACACGCGGGCTTCTCGACAAAGCGCGACAGCGCCAATGGCCGATCGTGCACACGCGGGTGGTGTACCAGGACGATGGTGCCGACGCCAACATCTTCGCGCTCAAGGTGCCCCCCATCCTTGCCTTGCGTGAGGATGCGCCGGAAAGCCAGATCGTGCCTCAACTGCAGCCGGAGGCCGGGGAACTGGTGCTGCGCAAGACCAGCCCCTCGGCCTTCTTTGGGACTTCGCTGGCCGCCTGGTTGTCCCTGCGCGGCGTACGCACGCTACTGATTGCCGGGTGCACGACAAGCGGCTGCGTGCGCGCCAGCGTGGTCGACGCGATGTGCCACGGGTTCCGCCCGCTCGTCGTGACCGACTGCGTGGGCGACCGTTCGCTGCAGGCCCACGACGCCAACCTGTTCGACATGAATCAGAAATACGCGACCTTGATGGCCCGCGACGTCGCCCTCGAAGCGACCGGCAAGGCAGCAGACATCGCGCCGGTCTGATACGCCGTTCGGAGCTCCGCCAACTCATGCGACCCTCCGGTGCTCACTGCACCGGCCACGCCCCACTACCTGGATAGAACAATGACCATCAAATTTGTTGCCGCCCTGGCGGTTTCCCTCGCGACGATCTCCTTTCAGTCCCGTGCCGACGTCATCAAGGTGGGCGTCATCGCGCCGATGTCCGGGCCGTTTTCGGTCGTGGGGCAAACCTGGGAGGGTGCGACCAAGGCCTATCAGAAGCTCAACGGCACGACCGTGGGCAAGCACACGATCGAAGTCGTCTACCGCGACCTTCCCGAGATCAACCCTGCGCAGGCCAAGGCGCTGGCACAGGAACTGATCGTCAAGGAAGGTGCGCAGTACATCGCTGGCCTTTACTTCACGCCCGACACCCTGGCCGTGGCTGCGCTAGCGCAGGAGGCCAAAGTACCGGTCGTGATCTTCAACGCATCCACGTCGTCGCTGCTCGACAAGTCTGACTTCCTGCTGCGCACTTCATACACCCTGCCGCAGATGGCGGTGCCCGTGGCCAAGTACGCTCTCGAGAAAAGCGTCCGCAATGTCGTCACGCTGGTTAGCGACTTCGGTCCTGGCCTGGACGCCGAGAAATCCTTCACCACGGCCTTCATCGGCGGCGGCGGCAAGCTGCTCGAGGCCATCCGCGCGCCGTTGAAGACAACCGATTTCGGTCCGCTGATGCAGCGCGTGAAGGCGCTCAAGCCCGATGCCCTCTACGTCTTCGCCCCGGGTGGCCCTTCGACCTATGCGATGGTCAAGGCCTACAACGAGGCCGGCCTCAGAACTGCCGGCGTGCGCTTTCTCGGCACCGCCGAGACCGATGAGGACCAGCTGCGGGCCATCGGCCCAGAGCTTCTCGGCATCGAGACCGGCATGTTCTATTCGGTCACGCACAACTCGGCGCTGAACAACGCCCTCATCAAGGCATTCGGCGAGGTTGCACCTAAGGCTATTCCGACCGTTCAGCTCGCCAACGCCTACGACGGCCTCCACGTGATCTATCGCATGGTCCAGGCCACCGATGGGCAGCGCGATGGGGTCAAGGCGCTCGCCAGCGCCAAGGGGTACGCGTGGGAGAGTCCGCGAGGCCCGGTGAAGATCGACCCGACTTCCCGCGAGTTCGTGCAAAACGTCTACATGCGCGTGGTCGAGAAAGACCCGTCAGGGCGCTTCGTGAACCGCGAATTCCGCACGTTCGAGATGCAGCCCGATTACGGCCGCACCCAGAACGTGTCCAAGTAACGCAGAGCCTGCAGCATGTCTCTCTCGCTCCTGAGCAGCATTCTGATCGACGGGATCGCCTACGCGATGATCCTTTTCATGATCACAGTGGGCCTGTCGATGACGATGGGCCTCATGCGGGTGGTGAACCTGGCGCATGGCGCCTTCGCGATGCTCGGCGGCTTCTTTGCAGCCACCATTCCGCAACGCCTGGGGGTGCCGGCCTGGCTGGGATTCCTGCTGGCCATCGCCCTGGTCGGGCTTGTTGCGCTGCTGTTCGAGCGCATCCTGCTGCGGCGCTTCTATGGACGTGACGATCTCGACCAGATGCTGGTGACGATCGGGCTGATGTTCCTGGCGACGGCTGCGGCGAACCTGATGTTCGGCTCCACCGTGACATCCGTGGCGCTGCCCGAGCTTTTCAACGGCACGGTCGATCTGGGCTTCCGCTCCATTCCGCGGCATCGGCTTATCGTCGTGGGCTGCGGGCTCGTCGTCGTCTGCGTGCTCTGGCTGACGGTGGACAGATCTTCCTTCGGCATCCGGGTGCGCGCCGCTGTCGACAACGCGCCCATCGCACGCGCGATCGGCATCGACACCACGAAGATCTACGCAGCCACCTTCGTGATGGGCGCAGCGCTTGCGGCACTGGGCGGCATCGCTGGTGCAGAACTTCTGCCCATGGAGTCGACATACGCGTCCAAGTACCTGGTGATCCTGCTGGCCGTCGTCGCCGTCGGGGGCAACGGAAATCTCTTCGGCTCATTCTTCGCAGCGTTGCTGCTCGGCATTGTGGAAACTTCGATGAAATACATGGTCCCGCAGCTCGCATCGGCTGCGTTTTTCCTCACGATGATCATCGTCCTATTGGTTCGGCCGCAAGGGCTGTTCGGGAGGCACGCATGAACACGGTCACTGCGCCGCGGGCAGTGCCCGCACCGTCTCGCGCCCGCCCATGGATGCAGCTGCGCGGAGAACTCGTGCTGCTGCTGGTGGGGCTGCTGGCCTTCGTGCTGTTTCCGCATGACCTCGGCTTGCTGACCAACATGGCGACCATGTCGATCTTCGCGCTGTCTCTGAGTCTCGTACTGGGGCAGGCCGGCATTGCGACCCTGGGCCAGGCCGCGCTGTACGGCAGTGGCGCCTACGTCGCGGGCTGGACGGCGCTGTACCTGACGGCAGACCCGATCGCCGGCTTGCTGCTCGGCGGGCTCGGCGGCGGAGTGATCGCGGTGCTAAGCGGCGCAGTGATGCTGCGGTCGACCAAACTCACGCTGGTCATGCTGACCATCGCGGTCGCCCAACTGCTGCTCGAACTGGCCAACTGGGCGAGGTGGCTCACAGGCGGCGACGACGGCCTTGCCGGTTTCAACATCGCGCCGCTGTTCGGCATCTGGGAGTTCAGCTTCCTGAGCTACACGGGCTACTTCTATGCCCTGGGTGCACTCGTGCTCGTGTACTTCCTGCTGAGGAACCTCGTGGAGTCGCCTTTCGGCCTGACGGCCAAGGCCATCCGCCAGGACCCTGGACGGGTTCAGGCGCTGGGGGGCCGCGTCTACCTGCACCTGCTGGCGGTCTACACCGTCGGCGGCATTGTGGCGGGGCTGGCGGGCGCATTGACGGCACAGACCAGCAAGGTCGCCAATCTCTTCATGCTTGACTTCTCGACGTCGGCAGGCGTCGTCGTCATGATCGTTCTGGGCGGAACACGCCGCCTGTCGGGCGCCGTGCTCGGCACCGTCGCCTACATGACCATTCATCACATCGCATCGACCCTGAACCCCTACCACTGGCTGTTCATCATCGGGTCGATGCTGATCGTCGTCCTCATCGTGTTGCCCGAGGGGCTGATCGGGCTGTTCGACCGCGCCGTGGCGTACGCCCGGCAGCCTCGCCGTAGCGGGGTGGCACGATGACTCACCGGCTCCAGACGCACAACCTGAGTCACTCCTTTGGCGGCCTCGCGGTCACGCAGAACGTCTCGCTGTCGCTTCCCCACGGCGCGCGCACGGCATTGATCGGCCCCAACGGCGCCGGCAAGACGACGCTGGTCAACCTGCTGAGCGGCGCCCTGCGCCCGCAGTCGGGCGACATCCAGTTGGACGGGCGCTCGATCGTCCAGTTGCCGCAGTACGCTCGCGTGCGCAATGGCATCGTCCGCACGTTCCAGATCAGCCGCCTGTTCAAGGAACTGACCGTGGCGGACAACGTCAAGGTCGCGGTGCTGCAGCGGCATCGGGCCTCCATGCAGTGGTGGCCCTCGCCTTCGCGTTCCGCGCGCGTACAGCAGGATGTGGACGAGACGCTCGGCATGCTGGGCCTGCACCCGTATGCGAACCGTGTGGTGGGACAACTGGCACTGGGAGAACAACGGCTCGCGGAAATTGCCCTGGCACTCGCGATGCGGCCCCAGGTGCTGCTGCTCGATGAACCGGGCGCAGGCGTGCCGCAGGGCGAAGGCGGCCGCATCATGGAAGCCATTGCGCGCCTGCCGAAGGATCTGTCGGTACTGCTGATCGAGCACGACATGGACCTGGTGTTCCGGTTCGCGTCGCACATCATCGTGCTGGTCGCCGGTGCGGTGATGGTCGAAGGAACGCCACAGGAAGTCGCTGCCAACGAGCAAGTCAAGCAAATCTATTTCGGACGAGACGGTCATGCCCCAGCCCACCACTGAACTCCGGTTCGACGACGTCACCGCAGGCTATGGCGGCCTGCCGGTGCTCGAGCATCTCAGCTTCAGCGTGCGCGAAGGCGAGCGACTCGGCCTGATCGGGCGCAACGGCGCCGGCAAGACCACCACGCTCGCGACCGCCATGGGCCTGGCCGACCTGATGAAGGGACACATCCACTTCGGCGGCGCCGACATCAGCAACGCGAGCACCTATGCACGCTCGCGCGCCGGCCTCGGCTACGTTCCGCAGAGCCGCGACATCTTCCCCTCGCTGACAGTCGAGGAGAACCTGCTGTCCGGCTTGCAGGGGCGCTCGGCAAGCGTCGCCCTACCACCGATCTATGCACTGTTTCCTCGGCTCAAAGAGCGCCGACGCAACGGAGGCACGCAGCTGTCGGGCGGCGAGCAGCAAATGCTGTCGGTGGCACGCGCACTCGTGGGGCAGCCGCGAATCTTATTGCTCGACGAACCGCTCGAAGGCCTGGCGCCGATGGTGCGCGAGGAGTTGATGGATGCCATCGTCCGGATGAGTGATCAGCTCGGCGTGGGCTGCATCATCGTGGAGCAGCACGTGGATGTCGTTCTCGAGTTCTCCAACAACGTGATCGTGCTGGAACGCGGACTGACCGCCTACGCCGGGTCTGCGGCGGTGCTGAGTGGCGAAGAGGCATTGCTCAACCGCACCATCGGCATCCAGAAGTGCTGAAGACGAACTCGCCGGTGGCTCAACGCGATTCGCTCCAAAAGGAAGGTCCACGCTCGTGCAGCAATGCGCATCTTTGATGACTCGGCGCGGTCAAGCACTGAAGCCACCGATCGACCGGCTCCGTTCGATCGCGGTGTAGGCCAAGGCTGCTGCACGTTCTTCTCGGCGTGCGTAACGACCGCGCCATTCCACCGTTCACATTCACTTCGTCATAAGGATCCGCACATGACGCCCTCTCCTCGTTCACCTTCAGAACTGCGGCAGCATTGGCGCTACGTCCTGGGTTGCTTCCTTGGCTTGGCCAGCGGCGTCTCATCGCTGTACTTCTACAGTTCAGGTCTGTTTCTGAAGCCGCTCGCCGCCGAGTTCGGGTGGACCCGAGGCACTGCGTCCCTGGGCTCGCTGATCAGCAGCGTGCTGCTCGGATGCGCGGCGCCGTTCATCGGACAGGTGATCGACCGGTACGGCGCGCGACGCGTCACCCTGCTCTCCCTTGTGGGCCTATCCACCTCGTTCCTGCTTTTGGGCGTTTGGACACAAGGGTTGGCCAGTTTTCTGGCGCTGGTCACGGTCTTGACACTGCTCGGTGGCGCGACCTCGCCCTTGTCCTTCACGAAGATCCTCGTAGGCAAGTTCTCTCGGCAACGCGGACTGGCGCTGGGCATCGCCATCACCGGAACGGGCGTCGGGGCTATCCTGATTCCCCTGATCGTCACGCCGGCCATCACCCATTTCGGATGGCGCGCCACCTACCTGGGCCTTGCGGCGGTCGTCCTTGTACTCTTGCCGTTGATCGCCTACTTCCTGCGGAGCGCGGATGCGGCCCCTGCAGACGAGGGCCGCCGTGCCTCAGCCGGACATAATCTGAAGGCGCTGGCCGACCCGCACTTCTTCCGCATCGCCGCGGTCTTCCTGTTGTGCTCGGTCGGCATCTTCGGCACGATCGTGCACGTCGTTCCAATGCTCACCGACCTGGGGCTTTCCCCGAACCGTGCCGCCGGTCTCGCCAGCATCCTTGGCGTCGCGGTCATCGTCGGTCGGATCGTCACCGGCTTTCTTCTGGACGTGTTCGATGCCGCGCGCTTGTCAGCGACGCTCTTCATGCTGTCTGCCACCGGCATGCTGCTTCTGGCAACCGGCCAACCGGCGCTGGTGCTTCCGGGGTTGCTCATGACAGGCTTCGCGGTCGGCGCAGAGTTCGATCTCGCAGCCTATCTGGTGAGCCGAAAATTCCCACTGAACCTCTACAGCACCCTCTTCGGGGGCGTCTATGCCACGGTGGCCATCGGCGCCGGCATCGGGCCATTTCTCGCGGGACGGCTCTTTGACATTTCCGGCAGCTATGTCTCGTGGCTCTGTCTGGCAGCGGGGCTGCTGGTCGCGGCCGCAATGCTCTGCCTCACGGACCGTCCGGCCGCCAGGCACGCGAGCGGCACGGCCGCAGCGGCGGGTCCGGGCGAGCGCTGAGTTCGCTGCGCCTTCACTTTGGTCACGATGCACAGTCTCCGTGCGCTCCTAGGCCCGCTGCGCGTGTTCGATGCAGTGTGCCGCGCCAAGGGGATCACGCGCGCCGCTCAGGTGCTTCATGTGACGCCCGGTGCGGTCAGCCAGCAAGTCAAGCAGCTGGAGGTCGGGCTGGGCGCGCAGCTGTTTCAGAAATCTGGCCGCGAGATCGAGCTCACCGCGGTAGGCAGACGACTGGCCCACCGCGTCTCGGACGCGTTCGACCGCCTGAACGATGCGCTCGCTGACGTGGGCGATCTCCAGACGGACAAGCGGCTGCGCCTGAAAGTGACGCCGAGCCTTGCCATCCGTTGGTTGGTACCTCGCCTGCGCGGTTTCTACGCGCAATACCCCGACATCGATCTCGAGATTTCGACGATCGCGATGGCCGACGATATCCGGCTCGAGGGCGCTGATTGCGCGATCCGTCATGGCATGGGAGAGTGGGCCGATGTCGAGTTGGACCACCTCTTCGACGACGAATTTCTTCCCGTCTGCGCACCTAATCTGGCCGGGCATTTGACTACGCCTCAAGACCTGCTGCAAGCCAACCTGCTGCACTCGATGATGCGCCCGGAAGCCTGGTCACTATGGTTCCGTTCGGCTGGACTTGTGGATTCCCCAAGCCTGCATGGAATCACGATGGCGAATGCTGCGCTGTGCTACCAGGCTGCGGCTGATGGATTGGGGATTGCTATCGCCCAGCGCGCCTACGTCGACGAGGACCTGCGCAGCGGGCGGCTCGTCGTTGCCGTGGATCACGTCGCCAGGACGGAGTCTGGTTACTACTTGGTCTGCGATCCGCTGAAAGCGGCAGAGGCCCCCGTGAGGCTTTTCAGAAACTGGATCCGTTCCGTCCGATAACAGCGATGCGAGGCAGCGCGCCGCACTGCCCTCCCTGCGCGTCGGCAACACTTTTCAGCACGCTGACAGTCGCGGCGGACAACCTGTCATCGCCCATGAAACCTTGCCACCGCGCGCGGCGCCCCTTCGAAGACAGCGTCAAAGACTGATGACCGCGATTCCGGCCATCACGACCGCGACGCCGGCGAGACGGCGCGCGAGATGCCCCTCGCGGAACCATATGCACGCGACGAGCGAGCCGATGACGATCGACGACTCGCGCAGCGGCGCGACGAGCGCCACCGGCGCCTTGAGCATGGCGGTGAGAACCAGGATGTACGCGAGCGGAGAGAACACCGCCACGATGAGGATCGGCAAGGCGTCGGCACGGAGGGCCGCGCGAGCGCGACGGCGTCGGTGCAACACGCTGGGCGCCAGGATCAGGCTTTGCACCAGCAGCGTGGCGGCGTAGTAGCTCACAGGCGCCAGGTTCAGTTCGATGACCGAGTAGCCGTCCCACAGCGTATACGCAGCGATGGTCGCCCCCGTCGCAGCCCCCCAGATCAAGCCCTGGACCGGGCGGCGGCCTGCGCGGCTGAGCGGGTTGCCAGTGACCACGAGAATGCCTGCCACGACGAGCGACGCGCCGAACATCGCGTCGGTGCTGAGCCGTTCACCCAGAAGCAGGATCGCGAAGAGCATCGTCAGTACCGGTCCGGTGCCACGCGCGACCGGATAGACCACGCCCAGCTCGGCGCGGTCGTACCCGGCTTGCAAGGTGAGCGAGTAGGCGGTGTGCAACACGGCGGAGAAAGTGGCACCCGCCCACAGTCGCCAGTCCAGCATCTGCTGCTCGCCGGCGCCGAAGGCAAGGCTGATCGGCACGCACAGCAGCGCCGAAGCACAGGTATAGGCGCCGACGAACAACACGGCATCACCGCGCTTGAACTTCGATGCCAGGTTCCATGCCGCGTGGGCGACCGCTGCCGCGAGGACCATCGCGACGGTGCCGGGCGGCATCAGCCGATATCGGGCAGGTCGATGCCCGCCCTTTCCGCACGGCGGCCGCGCTGCGGGTCGCGCAACGCGAGGGCCGCGACCAGTGCGTCGATCACCACGAGCTGCGCCAACCGACTTCCAGCCGCAGCCATCTGGGCCGGCAGCGGTGCGCCGCCGACAACCAGCGCGACGTCCGCGAGAGTCGCCAGGGGCGTGCCATATTGGTTGGTGACGGCGATCAGCGAGGCGCCGGCAGAAGACGCCGCGTCGGCGATGGCCAGCGTCGTCGACGTGCGTCCGGTCGAACTGACGGCGATGACGGCGTCACCGGGGCCGAGGAGGCGCGTGGCGATCATCGCCGACAGGTGATCCTGGATACCAATGGTCGTCACGCCGACCGCGCGCAAACGGAACACCGCATCGGCGGCGACCGTCGCAGACGGGCCGGCGCCGAATGCGATCACCTGGCGCGCGCGCTGGATGGTGCTCACCGCTTGGTCGAGCGCGGCCAGTTCAATGGCACCGCCGAGCGCGGTCAGCGCGTCGGCACCTGCGCGGATCGAGGCCTCGAGCACCGCGGCCGTTGTCGCACCGACCGCGAGTACCTCAGGGGGCGCGAAGAATTGCGCGGTGCCGCGTGCACGAGCGATTTCGATCTTGAGTTCGGTGAACCCGCTGAACCCGATCGCACGCGCGGCACGGACCACGCTTGGCGGCGAGACCCCGGCGCGGGCGGCCACCTGGGCGGTCGTGCTCACCCCGACAAACAAGGGATCAGCAAGCAGCAGCTCGACCACCTTGGCCTCGCTTGCGGCCAGGTCGCCACTGCGCGCCTGGATGCTTCCGATCCACTGCACCAATCGCGCTTCTCTTGAAACTCCATTACCATTATCATTCATCTTAAGTAATATGTTACATAGCAACCGCGGACCGTGCAAGCCTGCTAAGCACGGCACCGAACACGCAATTCAAAGGAGCCTGTCTTATGAGTGCACCGAGCGATTCATCCATCGCCGTTGTGGGTCCGGGGGCCATCGGCACCGCCGTCGCGGTGGCCCTGCACGAAGTCGGTCGCACGCCGTTGCTATGCGGCCGCACACTCCGCGAGCGCCTGACGTTGGAAGATGGCGATCGCCTCGTGACGGTCCCCGGCCCGGTCCGGGTAGATCCCGCACAGATCGGGCACACCGTCGACCTCGTGCTTCTCGCGGTCAAGACGACACAGATCGAGGCCGCCGGCGCATGGCTCGCCGCGTTGTGCGGCCAGGACACGGTGGTGTGCGTACTGCAAAACGGCGTGGAGCAAGTGGAGCGCGTCGCCCGCCAGGCCTCGCACGGGAAAATCGTTCCCGCGGTCGTGTGGTTCCCTGCACAGGCGCAACCCGATGGCTCGGTGCGTCTGCGTGGGGAGATGCGCCTCAGCCTGCCGGACACGTCGGACGCCCGCGTGGTGGCCGAGATGCTGCAAGACACCCGGTGCCGCGTCGAAGTGTCGGCGAGCTTCCACGCGCTGGCTTGGCGCAAGCTGCTGCAGAACGCGGTGGCCGGACTCATGGCGCTCACGCACCGGCGCTCCGGCATGTTCGGCCGCTCCGACATCGCCGAGCTGGCCCTCGCCTATCTCCGGGAATGCCTGGCCGTGGCCCGCGCCGAAGGCGCGCAACTCGGTGACGAGGTGCCGCGGGAAATCCTCGACAAGTTCCAGGCATCTCCCGCAGACATGGGCACCTCCATCCTCACGGATCGCGAGGCCGGCCGGCCGCTGGAATGGGATGTGCGCAACGATGTCATCGCGCGTCGCGGCCGCGCTCGTGGCATCCCGACGCCGATCAGCGATGTCCTGGTGCCGCTCCTCGCGGCCGCGAGCGACGGCCCTGGCTGATCCCGGCCAACGAGCGCACGGGCGCGCCTCTTCCTCTTTGGCGCCGACGCCGCAACGCTCGGTCGGGTCGCTGCACAGCCAGTGTGCGATCACGAGCCGCCACGGCCCACGGGCTAGTCTGCTTTGAACCCCGATGCTTTGACCACGGGTTCCCAGAAGGCCTGCATTTCGCTGAACCTGGCTCGGGCCTCAGCCGGCGAGCTTCCCGTCTCCACAAAGCCGAGCGTGCGGATCTTGCGGGCGAACTGCTCGGTTGCAACGGCTTTTCGGATCGCAGTGCTCCATTCGGAGACAACGGCGGCAGGCGTTCCAGGAGGCAGGCATACGGCCAATACGCCAACTGAGGTGAGCTCCTTTCGGCCCAGCTCGCCGAACGTAGGAACATCAGGTAGAAGCGCAGAGCGTTGCGCAGAGGTCACCGCCAGCACGCGAAGCTTGCCGGCGTTGTGGTGCTGTGCGAAGTCCCCGAAAGTTGAACTTCCCGCTGCGACATTGGCGCCTACGAGGTTCACGATCATCGGCGCAGCGCCCTGAAACGGCACGTCCCGTAGGGGGGTCCCGATGACTTTGGCGATCTGCAAACCCAAGAAATGGGTCGGGCCTCCCGATGCGGCATGGCCGAAGTTGGCATGCTCAGGATGAGTGCGCACCCATTGGGCATATTCAGCAAAGGTCTTGACGGGCGAGGACGCTGGTACAGCCAGCGCCATCGGAAACTCGACCACCGTCGACGCCGGCAGGATATCCCGCTGCGCAGCGTAGTTGAGCTTGTTGAAGACGAATGGATAGATCGATTGCAGGAAGTCAGGACACAACATGGCCACGCTTCCGTCGGCCGGGGCGGCACGCAACACATCAATCGCGATCTTTCCGCCGGCGCCGGGCTTGTTCTCCACCACGACGGTGCGGTTGAGCGGCTCATGCAGCTGATCCGCAAGCGCCCGTGTGACGACATCGAGTGTCCCGCCAGGCGAGAAGCCCACCAGAATCCTGGCGGGCGGTTGGCTGGCCGACTGCGCGATGGCAGACGGCGCGCCGAAAGCCGCGGCAACGATGAGTGCGAGGCTGTAGCGCCAGGCGGTACTTGGTTTGTTCAAGAGCTGCTCCAGGGAAATTCGGTAGGGTCACGTCGGTTGTCGCGACGTCGGCACGAGGCCACTCGAGGTACTCGAGCGCTCAGCAACACACGACGCCTGCGCCCTTTGTGCGAGGCAAAGTCAGCGACCCCGGAAGACCGGCGCACGCTTGTCGGCGAACGCACGGCGCCCCTCCAGTCGGTCCTCGCTGTCCCTGAGCACGCCAAACGCCTGTCGCTCCAGTTCCAGTCCACCGGCAAGCGGCAGCTCCCGTCCGGTCATCGCCAGACGCTTGGCGGCGGTCATCGCCAATGGCGCATTGGCTGCCATTGCTCGCGCCAGGTTGATCGCCGTTTCCTGCAGCGCGGCAAGGGGAACCACCTTGCTGACCAGGCCGATCCGCAACGCTTCGTTGGCATCAATGCGTTCGCCCGTGAGCAGCATCCACATCGCATCCGACTGGCCTACCGCGCGGATCAGGCGTTGCGTGCCCCCGGCGCCTGGGATGCTGCCGACGCGCACTTCCGGCAAGCCGAACTGCGCGTTGTCGGAACAGATGCGGATGTCCGCAAGCAACGCCAGTTCCAGGCCACCGCCGAGGGCATAGCCGTTGATCGCGGCGATGACAGGCTTGTCGGTCTGCAGCGTGCCGAAATTGGAATGTCGGGTGCCGGCGCGAAAGACCTGCCGGGCTGCGCTGTCGGCAGGCGGCATCGTTTTCTTGAGGTCTGCACCTGTGCAAAACGCACGCTCGCCCGCACCGGTCAGGACGACTACGCGGACTTCTTCGTCGCTCGAGACCTGGTCCCAGATCGCGAGCAGCTGCTCGTTGGATTCCGGGTCGATGGAATTCATGGCTTCGGGCCGGTTCAGGGTGATGATGGCCACGCCATCCTGGACTGTCTTGACGATGGGCATGGTTTTGTCTCAGTTCAATGGAGAGTCAGCGGCGATGATCGCCTCGATGTCTTCTGGTGGCATGCCCAGCTCGTCTAGCACCTCGCGCGTATGCTGTCCAAGCGTCGGAGCGGCCCGTCGCGCTCTAGGCCGCTCACCCACTGCACCGATGACGCTACGCGGCAGCGTCAACGCACCTGCGACCGGGTGCAGCAGGTTCTCGGTGAGCGCCGCTTCGACGAAGGGTGCGGACTGCGCGACCTCGGCATAGTCGTTGATCGGCCCGCAGATGATGTCCACGGCCGCGAACCGCTCGAGCCAGAAGGCACGCGGGTGCGCGAGCATGCGTGCTTCGAGCAGGCGCAGCAGCGCCTCGCGGTGCTGCAGCCGATTCTTGTTCTCGGCGAAGCGAGGGTCCGATGCGAGCTCAGGTGCACCGATGGCCGTGCACAGCGCCAGCCATCGTGCGGGGTGATAGGCCGCCACCATGATCCACCCGTCGGCGCAACGCAAGGCCTCGTTGGGCGTCGAGTAAGGCGCTGCGTTTCCCTGCGGGCCGGGCACATGGCCGTCGGCGAAATAGGACGCGAAACTCACATGCTGCAGTGCGATAGCACTGGCAAACATGCTTGCCTCCACGTGCTGGCCCGACCCCGTGCGTTGGCGCAGCGCGAGCGCGGCCAGGATCGAGATGGTCGCGAACGAACCCGTGACAAGATCGACGACGGGCACCGGCACCTTGCACGGCTGCCCGCCAGGCGCGCCGGTGACGCTCATGAGGCCGCTCACGGCTTGAAGCACGCCGTCCACACCGGGCAGGTCCCTCGCGGTCCCCTGCTGACCGTACGCGGAGACGGAACAGTAGATCAACCGCGGGTTCTCGGCAGATACCTCGGCGTAGTCCAGCCCGAACCGGGTCATAACACCCGGGCGAAAGCTCTCGACCACGACATCGGCTTCGGCGACTAGACGCGACGCTACCAGCCGGTGCGCCGACTGCTTGAGATCCAGAACGATGCTGCGCTTGTTCCGATTGAGCGCGAGAAAGGCCACGCCTTCGCCATGGACCCAGGGCGAGAGTGCGCGCGAGAGATCGCCCGAGGGTGCCTCGACCTTCACCACGTCGGCGCCCAGGTCGGCCAGGTACTGGGTGCAGCTCGGGCCCGCCATGACCTGGGTGAAGTCGATGACCCTCAGGCCCTCGAGAGAATTAGCGAGCATTTTTCAGGCACCCATCTTGATCAAACAGACGGGCTGCTCAAGCTGCGGCCGCCGCAGACATAGAGAAGCTGGCCGGTGACGTAGCTGGAACCGGGCTCCGCGAAAAACCGGACAGCGCGAGCGATGTCTTCAGGCTGACCGATGCGCTCCATCGGCACGGTCTTGTGGAGACTCTGCCGCACTTCCTCGGTGAGAGTCTCGAACAGCGGCGTTTCGACGATGCCCGGCGCAATGGCATTCACGGTGACACCCTTGCGCGCATATTCGAGTGCCAGCGAGCGGGTCAGGCTTACCACGGCGCCTTTGGAAGCGGAATAAGCCGCCTGGCCGCGATTGCCCAGCCAGGCACGCGAGCCGATATTGATGATGCGTCCGAACCGGTTCTCCGCCATCTGCGCCAGGACGGCCTTCGAGCAGATGAATTGCGAGTGGAGGTTGACCTCGATCACGCGGCTCCAGAAGGCCAAGTCCATCTTGGAAACGAGCTTGTCTCCACCGATGCCGGCATTGTTGACAAGGATGTCGATGCGCTGATGGGATGCGAGCAGTTGGGCCACGGTCGACTCCACCTGTTCCACGGAGCTCACGTCGACCTTGAAGGTCTGCACATCGGCACCCTCGCTCGCAAGGCTGCTCTTGGCCGCTTGCAGGGCTTCGTCGTCGAAGTCCCACAGCGCGATGCGACAGCCGCCCTGCGCAAGCTCGCGGGCGATGCCAAGGCCGATGCCCTTCGCCCCTCCGGTCACGACGGCAACGAGGCCCTGCAAAGAGGCAGGCGTGGTTGAGTTTGTCTGGTTCATGTCGACCTGTTCAGAGCGAAAGAATATGGATGGAGCAGGCGGCGTGATCCACCCCCCAGATGCCGCCGCCAGTCACCTGCGTGAGGCCGATGCGCGCCCCCTGCACTTGCCGGGCGCCCGCACGGCCTTGCAACTGCTCGCAGACCTCCACGATCTGTGCGACGCCGGTCGCGCCGGGCGGATGCCCCTTGGCAAGAAGGCCGCCGCTCGGATTGACAGGGACCCGTCCGCCCAGAGTCGTCGCACCGCTGCGCAGCAACTCTGCCGCGTCGCCGCGATCGCAAAGCCCCAGCGCTTCGTAGTAGAGCAATTCGGAGATGGTGAAGGCGTCGTGCACTTCCAGCAGGCTGAGGTCCTGCGGTCCCACACCGGCCTGCTCATAGGCCAGCCTGGCCGCACGCGCCGTGATCTCGGCCTCCGTCATATCGACGGGCGTGGTTTCGAACAAGCCGGACTGCACCACTGACGCCAAGACCTGAACTGGCTTGGCAACGCCCTGGGAGGGCTTGGTGCTAAGCACGAGGGCCGCTGCCCCATCGACCACGGCGGGACAGCACTGCAGCAGCGTGAGCGGCTCGGCCACAGGGCGGGACGCAAGAATTTCCTCGCGGGTGGCCAGCTTCGCGAACTTGGCGATAGGATTGAGAACGCCGTGCTTGCGATTCTTCACGGAAATGTCCGCAAGCGTCTCGACCTTGAGGCCGTGGTCGTGCATGTAGCGACGCGCGCGCATAGCGTACAGGGCAGGCATGATCATCCCCCGTCGATTGTTCCAGTCTTGCTGGCTCAGCTGCAACGGCCCGCCGCCGAGCGCGCTCAGATGGTCCATGCCGAACACCAGGACGGTGTCGTACTGCCCGACCTTGAGCGCCTGCAATGCGAGATTCAGTGCGGTCGCGCCGCTGGAGCAGGCGTTGTCCACGTTGTAGACGGCGCCCCCATGCGCATGCAGTTCACGCAGTGCCCGCTGCCCCGGCAACATGGCGCCGAGCGCGTTGCCGCAGTAGAACGCCTGTACCTCGGAAAGCCGCGTGCCGGCATCCTCCAGGGCGCCAAGAATGGCCGACTGGACCATGGCCTCTTCGGTGAGCTCCGGGAAGCGGCCGAAGTCGGTGATGCCCACGCCGGTGATCAGTGGTTGCTTCATCTCATTGCTCCTGGAAGGCGTAGTCGGGTGTGCCGTCCGGCAATGCGAAGGGCACCACGCGCACCCTGCTTTCGATCGCAGGCGGGCTTCCATCGAACAAGAGCCGCCCGAAGGCGCGAACGCCCGACTCGAAGTCGACCATTGCGAGTGCGTAGGCAGGCTTGTCCTTGCCGGGATGGACCACCGTGAAGCTGTAGAGGGACCCGGTCGGGCCGAGCTCGATTTCCTCGATCGGCTGGTCGTGGTGGACGAACTCGATCGGCGGAAACTGGGGGGGCTGACCGCCTGCCTGTGTGGCCACAAGCACCATGCCGCCGGGGGTGTCACGGAAGTGCGAATCCGTGCGCTTGATGATCTTCAAAGGTGTCTCCTGTTCCGGTGGCGATGGCCACGGCAACCGGAAGTTTGGTGACCCAGGGCCGCCCCGTCATTGGATTTGTGCTGCGCATTCTTTAGCCTTCCTAAAGCGTGCGAAGCGTGTAGTTCTGCTAAAGCCAGAGCAGCCGAACTGCAAGGACGCACGCCCTGCGCACGCGCATACTGAATGAATGAAAGAACAAATCAGCGTTCCAGTGACCTTGATGCGCGGCGGCACAAGCAAGGCTGTTTTTCTCGCACGGCGTGACGTGCCCGCAGATCCGCAGGAACTGCAGCGATTCCTTCTGGCTCTGTTCGGCAGCCCGGACGTGCGCCAGATCGACGGGCTTGGAGGCGCCGACATCCTCACGAGCAAATGCGCAATCATTGGGCCGCCGTCACGACCCGACGCAGACATCGACTACACCTTTGTGCAGATCGGGATCGATCAGCCCAGCGTGAGCTTCGAGATCGTCTGCGGCAACATTTCATCGGCCACCGGGGTCTACGCGCTGCAGGAGCGGCTGATTCCCGTGCAGGAGCCCGCCACCACCGTGCGAGTGCACAACACCAATACCGGCAAGATTCTGCGCATGGTGGTGCAATGTGCCTACGGCGAGCCGCGCGTGGAAGGCGACACCGAAGTGGATGGGGTGCCCGCCAAGGGCGCCGAGGTCGCGTTGGATTACTCGGGTACCAGCGGTGCCACGACGGGCCGATTGCTTCCCACCGGGCAGGCACGCGATTCGGTCTACGTCTCCAAACTTGGTCGCGAAATACCCGTTTCGATCGTCGACGTGGGAACGGCGTGTGTATTCATCCGCGCTGCGGATCTGGGCGTCACCGGCACGGAGCTTCCCGGCCAGCTCAGTTCTGATATCTACGAAATGGCCGAGGAAGTCAGACGATGGGCCGCCGATCGTTGCAACCTGCCGGCGTCAGGAACCCTCACGCCCTACCAGATCCTCATCAGCGAAGCTCAGGACTACCGCACCCTCGGCGGAGATCGAATCGTCAAGTCGTCGGAAATCGACTTGGTGGCGCGCATGGTTCTCCATGGTGGGGCGATGCACAAGGCATTTCCGGGCGGTGGCTCAGTCTGCCTTTCCGTGGCAGCACAGATCGCAGGGACGATTCCGGCGGAGGCGCGAGGCAGTCATGCCGGCCCGACGCGCATCCGCATTGGCCATCCGAGTGGTGTGATCGGAATTTTTGCGAGCGTCGCGCGCACTGCCGAAGACGAATGGTCGGTGCAAGAAGTTCACTTCACTCGAACCGCTCGGCGGCTGTTTGATGGGACCGCCTATGTGAGGCGTGCTCTCCTCGATGTTGGTTGACCTCAGCGGACTGCCAAGGCATAGCAATGATGACGCAAGATCTTTTTTCTTTGCGAGGCCGCACGGCTCTCGTCACCGGTGGCTCACGGGGTATCGGTCGCATGATCGCCGAGGGATTCCTGGCGCAAGGTGCACGTGTCTACATCAGCGCGCGCAAGGCTGCGGCATGCGATCTCTCGGCTTCGGAACTCTCGAAGAACGGCCATTGCGTCTCGCTGCCGTACGACGTGTCGACAGTCAACGGCTGCCAGGCGCTGGCCGCCGCCTACGCGCAGCATGAAACCACTTTGGACATCCTGGTCAACAACGCCGGCGCCGCTTGGGGAGAAGACTTCGATGCCTTTCCCGAAACCGGTTGGGACAAGGTGGTCGATCTCAATCTGAAGACGCCCTTCTTCTTGACGAAGGCGCTGTCCGGGCCGCTGCGCGCCGCGGCCAAGGAGCGTGTGGGGAAGATCATCAACATCGCCTCCACCGATGGCATCGGGCTCAACCCTCAGGAAAATTACTCCTACGTCGCCAGCAAGGCGGGCTTGATCCACTTGACGCGGCGCATGGCGCTGCGCCTGGCGCAGGACAACATCGCGGTCAGCGCCATTGCGCCGGGCGCGTTTCCATCCGAGATGAACCGCAACGCGCGCGACCGCGGCGACGAGCTGTCCGAACACATACCCGCCAGACGCATTGGCACTTCAGAGGACATCGCCGGCGCGGCGATCTTCCTGGCGTCGCGTGCAGGCGACTATGTGATGGGCTCGACCCTGGTGGTGGACGGTGGCGTGACCCACGCCCGAGCCTACAGGTAAGTGTGTGCATGGGTTGGCCGCTGGCGCCCGGCCATGTAGTGACCTGAAAGGACGGGTCATCCGCCGACCCGGAAACGGTCGCTGATGTAGGTCGCAGGAGGCTTTCCAAAAGCCTTCTTGAACATCGTATTGAAGGCAGAGGGCGACTCATAGCCCAGGTCATAGGCGACTTGCTGGACGGTCGCACCACCGGACAGCTCGCGCAGCGCCACGATCATCTGCAGCTGGCGTCGCCAGCGGCCAAAACTCAGGCCTGTCAGCGAGGTGCACAGTCGATTCAACGTCCGGTCGCTCATGCCCAGTTCACGCGCCCAGTTCGTCAGGGTCCTGCGATCGGAGGGATCGCGCATCATTGCCGTTGATATCTCTCTGAGCCTTGCGTCCTCGGGCATCGGCAGGAACATTGCTTCCGTGGGCATCGTGCAAAGTTGGTCGAGCAGCACCTGCGCCAATCGGTCGGTCGGCCCGCCTGCTTCGTAGAGGGGCGGCAATGCTGCGAGGTACTGGATCATCTCGCTGAGCATCGGGCTGATGTGAAAGGTGCAGCAACTCGCAGGCAAGGGGGCAGCGCCAGGTTCGACGAAGAGGAAAAAAATCAGCGCGTTCGCCGTTCCTCGGTTGCTGTGCAGCGTACCGCCCGGAATCCACACGCCCGCCTGGGGCGGGACCATCCACAGCGCGCCGGGCACTTCGCAAGAGACCGCACCGCGCAGTGCGATCACAAGCTGGCCGGATCGGTGCTCGTGCACGGGAATCTCCCGCTCCTGCGCCGCGACATCGACGCGCAGCGCCATCACGGGTACTGATGGCTCGTAGTCCAGGCCTGGCTCGCCGAATTCCGCTCTTCGCATCTTGGGAAATTTGATGTTGCGCCCGCCGCCGGGCTTGTTTCAGCCTTGGAATCAGTGCTCGGTCTCAATCCCCCTCAGCGATGGCCGAAAAGAGAAGTCATTCGTCCAAGTTTGCAATTCTCGACTCGTATGCCGCTCAGTAGCATCGTCGCATGAAAATGATTCGCAATAAGAATGAAGTGGTTTCGGTTCAGGCACTCCTCATTCTTCTCATCGGCCTGGCGCTGATTGGCTCGCACTACTGTTTGGTAGGCAAGCGTGCTCGTGAGATTCATCGAGGCGCAGCATGATCGCGCGACCTCGTTTCTCCCGACAGGAGTTGCTCTTTTCTCTCAAGAGCTTTGCCGCAGCCATGCTTGCGCTCTACCTGTCGAGCCGCTTTGCGCTGCCTCGGCCCTTCTGGGCCATGATGACCGCCTACATCGTAGCCCACCCGCTGGCCAGCAATGTGCGCTCCAAGGCTCTCTACCGCTTCCTGGGCACGTTGCTAGGGTGCGCAGCGACCGTGGTGCTCGTCCCCTCGCTGTCCGGGTCCCCGGAACTCCTGTCGCTGGCTTTGGCGCTGTGGGTGGGGCTTTGCCTTTATCTTTCGCTGCTGGACCGAAGCGCGCGTTCCTATGTCTTCATGCTGGCCGGCTACTCAGCCGCATTGATCGGTTTCCCGTTGGTCGAAGCGCCCGCGGCGATGTTCGACACAGCCGTCGCACGGGTCACTGAAATCGGGTTGGGCATCCTGTGTGCCAGTTGGGTCCACAGCCTCGTGCTTCCCAACGGCCTGGGTCCGTCCCTGCTTGGCGTGATGGATCGTGCACTCGGCGATGCGCGGCAATGGCTCACAGACCTGCTGCGCGAGACGCCCGCCAAAGGACTGGACCCTCGAATCCCGGCGGACCGCCAGCGGCTGGCACTGGACATCACGCAACTGCGCCTGCTCTCCACGCATGTGCCCTTCGACACCGGACTGCGCTGGAGCGGGGGCGCCATCGACGCGCTGCGATACCGTGTGACCGCCCTCACCCCGGTGCTGTCGGCGGTTGAAGATTGCCTGCAAGCGCTGTGCACCGCCACAGGTGGTGTGCCGGATGACATCGGCTCGACCTTCGCGCAGCATTCGGGCTGGCTGGACCCACGCGCGACGAGCGCGGGAGTGGACGACGCATGCGCCGCCTTTCGCGCCATTGCGGACGGTCCGGCCGCTTCGCCGTGGATCCTCGCGCTGCGGATCGATCTGGCAACCCGCTTGGAGGATCTGGTCGCGCACTGGGATGCCTGCACCACGCTGCGCAACGATATCGATGCCGGCATTGCCGGAAACCCGGTGCCCCTGCGGCGCACCCCGGCCCTGGCTCGCGGGGCGCTCCACCTGGACAGAGGGCTCGCGCTGCGCTCGGCGATCACTGCGGTGTCGGGCACCTGTCTATCGTGTGTCCTGTGGATCGCGACGGGCTGGCCTTCGGGATCCGCCATGGCGATGAGCGCCGCCGTCTTCTGCAGCTTCTTCGCCACCATGGACGATCCGGTGCCTGCGATGCACAAGTTCATCACGGCGCTGTTGTGGTCCTTGCCCGTGTCGGCCTTTTGTGTCCTGGCTGTCATGCCTTGGGCACATGACTTTGGCATGCTAGTCTTGTGCATCGCGCCTGTGTTTCTGGTGATCGGCTGCTACATGGCACGACCAGCCAGTTCCCTGTCGGCCCTTGGCATGTTCTTCGGTGTCGCCGGAACGCTCGCCCTTCAAGACACAGCCACCGCCGATTGGGTGAGCTTCATCAGTTCCAACCTGGCCCTGTTCGCGGGTGCGGTGATCGCGGCCCGCGTCACCGCGCTCATGCGCAGCGTGGGGCGTGACTGGACAGCCAAGCGCATACGCCGTGCGGCATGGCACGACCTCGCCGATCTGGCCGCCCATCCGCAGCACGCGTCCACCCGACACGCCTTTGGCTCACGCATGCTCGACAGGATTGCGCTGCTGGCGCCGCGCGTCGCTCCCGACGGTCCTGAAGAGGTCCAGGTCGCGGCACACCGCGCGCTGCGCGAACTGCGCATGGGGGCTGACATCGCTGCACTGCAGCGGCATCGCGGGAGCCTTCCTGGAGAACCCCTCGCTCGCCTCTTCGGGGAATTGGCCCGCATCTTCCGCGCCCATGTGGCGGGAGCACCGCCGCGTCATGCGCCGCTGCTGCCGCATGTCGATCGGCTGTTGCTAGGCGCGCTGACTGCAGATACCGAGCGGCCTGCCATTGCGGCACTCGTTGGCCTTCGACGCAACCTCTTTCCAACCGCTCCCCCCACGCTCCAACCATGATCGAAGTCAACATTTTTGGCGTGCAGTTGCCCTGGCTCTTGGTCGTCGCAGGCGGCGCGCTGCCGTGCTCCTGGGCAACGCGGCGCCTGCTGGCCCTCGTCGGTGCTTACCGATGGATCTGGCACCCGGCCCTGTTTGACCTCGCGCTGTACGTCCTGGTGCTGTGCGCCTTGGCTTCTCTCACTGGCGCAACCGCCACCTCGTCTTGAAATCCGGACCGCTTCAACCCATGAAATCTGACGCCCTTCCCTTGCCTGCCTGGACTTCGCGTCTTGCCCGTCCCGTCGTTCGTCTGTTGGTCACCGCGCTGATGGTGGCCGCAGCCGGCTGGGTGGGGTGGCGCTTATGGGACCACTATGAACTCGCCCCCTGGACACGCAACGGACGCGTGCGGGCCAATGTCGTGCAAGTCACGCCTGACGTGTCTGGCATCGTCACGAACGTGGCCGTGCACGACAACCAGTCCGTTGCCGCTGGCGCCTTGCTTTTCTCGGTGGACACGGCCCGCTTCGAGCTGGCGCGGGAACAAGCCCAGGCCGCCGTCGCGACGCAACGCGTCGCGATCGGCAACCAGCGCATCACACTCGCTCAGGCGCAGCGCGAGAGCCAGCGCAATTCCGGCCTGGGCGATTTGATCTCGCTGGAAGCTCGCGAGCAGTCGCGCCTGAAGGTGGACCAGGCCAAAAGCGCGCTTCAAGCGGCCGAAGCGGCATTGCGACAGGCGCAGGTCGCATTGAACACGGCGACGTTGAACCTGGAACGCACCCAGGTGCGTGCACCCACCGCCGGCCTGATCACCAACCTCGACCTGCGCCAGGGTGCCTACGCAAGCGCCGGACACCCCGTGATGGCGTTGGTCGACACGAGTTCCATCTATGTCGAAGGCTACTTCGAGGAAAACAAGTTGGCTCGGATCCATCACGGCGACCGCGTGCGGGTCACGCCCATGGGCAACGCGGCGCTCGAGGGCACCGTCGAGAGCATCGCTGCCGGGATCGCCGACCGTGACCGCAGCACCAGCACCAACCTGCTTCCCAGCGTCAATCCCACATTCAATTGGGTGCGGCTTGCGCAGCGCGTGCCGGTACGCGTGAAGCTCGATCAGATGCCTGCGAGCACCCGCTTGGTGGCAGGCCAGACGGTCACCGTTGAAATACTTGAGACTGTTCGGACCACGGATGCCAAGGCCCGGGCTTCAGAAAGCCGGGGATGAACGCCATGTCCCCACTCCTTGCCGCCGTCACGGCAGGCGCACTGCTCGCCGGTTGTGCCCTCCCGCCCGTGGGGCCGGACTACGTGTCCCCCGCCCCCCTGTCTTCGGCGCAATCCGCCTCCGCAGGCACCTTCGGATCTGCGAGCGGCGCTGCGGCGGATACGACGCTGCCGCCACGCTGGTGGAGGCTCTACGACGACCGGCAGTTGGACGCGTTGGTCACACAGGCGCTGGCACACAACACCGACCTGCGGCAGGCCGTGGCCACCCTGGAACGCTACCGGGCGCTGGAGGCCGAGGCGCGCGGAAATGAGAAGCCGATGGTCGCGGCCAGCGGGGGTCCCGGCTTCGGGCACGTATCGGGCTTGAGCCTCCTGCAGCGTGGCGGCGAACCGCCCAGCCGCGGCACCTACAGCGCCGGCATTTCCTTGTCGTATCAGTTGGACCTGTACGGCCAACTGCGTCGCGCCATCGAAGCGGCCGAAGCCGGCTCTGGCGCCGCCCAGGCGGCGTTGGACCTTGTACGTGTGAGCGTCGCCGGCGGCGTGGCACATGCCTATGCGCAAGCATGTTCAAGCGGCTATCGCTTGCGCGCCACGCAGGCGTCGGTTCATCTGCAGGAAGAGGCTCTGCGACTCTCCGATCGGCTCCAACAAGCGGGCAAGGTGGGGGAAATCGACATGGCACGTGCGCAAGGCCAATTGGAACAACTGCGTGCTGCACTGCCGCCGCTTCGGGCACAGCGCCAAGGCGCGTTGTACCGGCTGGCAACGCTGACCGGCGCGGCACCTCGCGACTTCCCTGCGGCGGTGGCCGCATGCGAGCAACCGCCGCGCGTGGCAGGACTGCTTCCGGTAGGAGACGGCGCTGCGCTGCTGCGCCGGAGGCCCGATGTGCGCCAAGCGGAGCGCAGCGTCGCCATTGCCACTGCCCAGATCGGCGTCGCAACAGCCGACCTCTACCCGAAAGTGTCGCTGGGTCTCTCGGCCAGCTCAGCAGGCTTCCTGGCAAGATTTGGAAACCGGGAAACGCTCAGCTACAGCCTGGGCCCGTTGATCAACTGGACGCTACCCAACGCCGGCGTTGCCCGCGCTCGCATCGCGCAGGCCGAGGCGGCCACCCGGGTTGCCGCTGCCCGCTTCGACGGGACTGTACTGACGGCACTGCGCGAGGTCGAAACGGCATTGGATGCCTACGCACGCGAGTTGGAACGTCATGACGCGCTTCTGGCTGCGCAAGAACAAAGTGCCATCGTCGCCCGGCAGGCCCGCACACTCTATGTGAACGGCAAGACGGGTCAGCTCGAATCACTGGATGCGGAGCGCACCCTGGCAGCCAGCGAAGCCGCTCTGGCAATGTCGGCAGCCCAGTTGGCAGAGGACCAGGTCGCCGTGTTCATGGCGCTGGGCGGCGGCTGGGAAACCGACGATGCCCCCGTGAGTGGCGTGCGCTAGCCACGCCTTGGCGTTGCTGAAGCGAAACATGAGGCAGACGGAAACTCCTCTGCGTGCGTCCGAGCGGGACGGGTTGGTCAATGGACGGGCTTAATCTCTTGAAGACATTCCTGGAGGTCGCCAACGTCGGCAGCTTCTCGCGCGCAGCGGGCAAGCTCGGAATCTCCAAGGCCAGCGCGAGCAAGCATGTCGCGACGCTTGAGTCGCGCTTCAACGTGCGGCTCTTGAACCGCTCGACGCGCTCGGTGACATTGACCGATGCTGGCAGGCTTCTCCAGCTTCGCAGCGCGCCGCTGATGGAGATGGTCGAGTCGACGCAGAGCGAATTGCAGGCGCATGGTTCGCGCCCAAGCGGTCGTCTGCGCGTCGCGGGGCTTCATGGGCTCGTGCAAACCGACTTTCCGAGCCTGCTGAGCGAGTTCCTCACGCTCTATCCAGATGTCCATATCGACCTGCAGATCGGCAATCGTGTGGTCGATCTCGTGGAGGAAGGTGTCGACGTTGCCCTTCGATTCGGGCGCATTGGTGATGAGAACCTGATCGTGCGCCGCCTCCAACGCGTGGAACTCACGCTTTGCGCCACGCCTGGCTACTGGGCCAAGCGCGGCATTCCTCAGACGCCCGACGACATGCGATGGCACGACGTGCTCACCTACTCGCTATCGGCGGGCGCACCGCACATTCCCTTCGAAGTTGATGGCGAACCATACAACCTCCCGATCTACGGACGCATGGATGCCAACGACTCAAGCACGCTCATCGCCGCGGCGCTCGCCGGCATCGGCGCGGTGTGTGTGCCGGCGTTGCTGGCTCAGCCGCACACAGAACGCGGCGGCCTGGTCCCAGTGCTCAAGGAATTCATGCCCCGTGACATCTGGCTGTACGCAGCGTATACGCAGCGCCGGCACAACAGCGCAGCCCTGCGAGCCCTGCTGAAGCTGCTTGAAACGCGCATGGGGGGCAGCGCACATGACCATCCGACCTAGAAGCGGAGCGCCGAGACACATCCATTCACAGTTGCCCGCCACGTATCGCTGGATCTCGCGGAAGGTCGATCACTCCGCCGTGATATTGGCCGACTTGATGATCTGCGCCCACTTGCGCGTCTCGCTGGCGATGAACGCGCTGAACTCGGCGCTGGTGCTGCCGCGCAATTGCAGTCCCGCTGCCTCGGCCTTGCGGCGGACCTCCGGGTCGGCCACCGCGGCGTTGATCTCGGCATTGAGCCGCGCCACGATGGCAGCCGGCGTTCCGGCCGGCGCGAGCATGCCGTACCAGCCGTAGCCCACGACGGACGGCAGCCCCTGCTCGCGCAAGGTCGGCGCATCCGGGTAGAGCGGCGTGCGCTCTTCGTTGGCGACGCCCAGGACCCGCAGCTTCCCGGCCTGGATATGCGACACGGCGGTCGAGATGGCTGTCAGCGTCGCGTCGAGCCGCCCGGCGAGCAGATCGGTGTAGGCGGGCGCATCGCCGCGGTACTGCACGACGACGCCTTTCGCCTCAGCGGCGCGCAGCAGCAGCTCGGCCGTCAGGTGCGGCGCCGAGCCGGCGCCGGGCGAGCCGAAACTCACGCCCTTGGCATGCGCCTTCGCATGCTTGATGAATTCCGCAAGCGTCTTGTACGGCGCATCGGCATTGACCACCAGGAACAGGGGTGCGATCGCCGTGCTGGCGATCGAAGCGAAGCTCTTGTGCACGTCGTACGGCAGGTCCTTGTAGAGCGCCTCGCCGATGGCGATCGGGGCGGCCGCATGCAGCAGCGTGTAGCCGTCGGCCGGTGCCTTGGCCACGAAGTCGTTCGCGATGCGCGTGCCTGCGCCGGCCTTGTTGTCCACCACGATGGCCTGCCCCAGCCTGCGCCCGAGGAAGTCGCCGAGCACGCGCGTGAGGATGTCGTTCGAGCCGCCCGCGCCGTAGGGCGAGACCATGCGGATCGGCCTTGCCGGCCAGGCCTGCGCCTGGCTCGGCAGACACCAGGGCATCGCCAGGCCCGCCGCGGCTGCGGTGAGAAGTTGTCTGCGGGTCGTTGTCATGTGTTCTTGTCTCCGTGGGTTTTCTTGGGATGTCAGACCGGCTCGATGGGCGGATAGTCGAACCGCAATTCCAGGTGATCGGCATGCGGCTGGTAGAGCCGCAGCACGACGTAGAACGGCTCGCCCGCGGGTGCCGGAAGCCAGTTGGCGCCGGGTCCCGGGTCGTCGGCCTGCAGCCGGATGACCAGGCCGCCGTCGGGATCGTGCCTCAGGCCCGGGGTGCGGTCGCCGATCGAATACCGATCGATCGGATTCGCCACGAACAGGCAGTCGCTGCGACGGTACATCGTGAGCGACCAGAAGGCCCCCACCTTGAGCCCCTCGCCCGGTGCGAAGCGCAGCGCGTAGCGCCGCGATCCGTCCAGCGGCGCGCCGCGCGCGTCCACCTCGGCGGTGGGATACATCGCCTCCTCCACGCCCAGCGCGCCGATGAAGTTGCGGGCGATGCGCGCGCGCGTGAGGTGGTCGTCGCCCCAGTGCGTCTTCACCATCACCGGGATCGCCCAGCCGCCGCCCAGGTCGTGGGGCTGGTTGCCGGTGCGCAGCCGCTCGTACACGGCGGGCAGCGCGGTCGCGAGCTCGGCCTCCATGGGCGGCCATGCAAGGGTTTCTCCGGCCGGCACCGGATTGCGCCGCAGCGCGGCGCTCACGATGGCCAGGTACGGCGCTGCCGCTGGCGCACCGGTGTCGCGTGCGTCGAGCCATGTGTCCACGCGCATGGCGGCATCGCTGCCGTCCGGTCGCACGAGTCTCATCGCGCGTTGCGCGTCGCGCACGCGGGCGGCGTCCTCGCCGTCGTCCTCCACGAGGTGGCGCCCGATCAGCCACACGTCGTCGCCGGGGGCGGCCACGGTCTGCGTGATGCCGGACGGCACCGCGCCGCGCCAGCCGGGGCCATGCACCAGCGTGCGCTGGGGCCGGTTGCCGGTCGTGCGCCGCCCGACGTAGGCGAACGGGTTGGTCCACGCATCCAGCAGCCCCAGCGTCCAGTAGCGCTCGCCCATGTCCGGCGTCTCGATGACGACGGGTCCTTCACAGAGGTCCAGCCAGGCGTTGCTGTAGACCGTGTCGTTGTTCGGGCTGACGACCTCCCTGTCCTGCGGGCCGAGCCGGCGATGGGTGTGCGTGAACTGGTTGACCCAGCGCATGGCCGATGCCGGATCCGGCGCCGCGAAACCGAGGACCGGATGGCGGCGCGCGGTGGTCGCCGCGCGCATGCGCATCATCTCGAACAGCGGCAGCGTCTGAATCACCACGTCTTCGCAACCGCGGAGGATGGCGGCGTTCGTCATGCGACAGCTCCGGCGCGGCGAAGGCCCGCGATCTCGTCCGCCGAGAGGCCGAGCTCGGCCAGCAGCCGGTCGGTGTCGGCTCCGCACGCAGGCGCGGCCGGCGGATTGGCGCGCGGCGCATCGCCCAGCCGGTAGGGCAGCGCCAGCGAGGGATAGCGCCGGCCGTCGGCGCCTGGCGCATCGACCAGCAGTCCGCTCGCCTGCACGTCCGCGCTCTGCAGCACCTGCGCGTAGCTGCGAACGAAGCCGACGACGATCTGGTTGCGGCTCAGCAGCGCCACGCATTCCTCGCTGGTGTACGAAGACAGGCATTCGCGCAGCACCACGCGAAGCTCGCCGCGGTGCTGCACGCGCAGGGCGTTGGTGCAAAACCGCGGATCGCTCGCGAGCGACGCGCGCCCCACCACGCGGCAAAAGCGCGCCCAATGCTCGTCCGCGTAGGCCGACAGCACGATGTGCCCGTCGCGCGTGGGCACGACCTCCGCCGCCGGCGCGTTGTTGGGCTGGCCGTCGCCGATGCGCGTGGGCTCCGGGGCGCCGCCGAGGTAGTCGCACCAGGTGGTGGCCTGCAGATGCAGCGCCACCTCCAGCAGCGAGGTGCGCAGCGTCTCGCCCACGCCGGTCTGCGCGCGGCCATAGAGCGCGGCCAGCACCGCCTGCGCGCCCAGGTGCGCGGCGGCCGCGTCGATGATCGGCACGCCTACCTTCTGCGGCAGGCGGTCGGGTTCGCCCGTGACCGACATCAGCCCGCTCTCGGCCTGCGCCGCGATGTCGTAGCCGGGGCGCGCGCTCGACGGGCCCTGGTCGCCGAAGCCGGAGATCGACAGGTAGATGACCTTCGGAAACCGCGCGCGCACCTCGGCCGGGCCGAGGCCCAGGGCCTCCACGGCGCCGGGGCGCAGGTTCTGGATCACGACGTCGCAGCCGCCGATCAGGCGCCACGCGATGTCGCGCCCGGCCTCGCTCTTGAGGTCCAGCGCGATCGACTGCTTGCCGCGGCTGTACGCGCGGATCATCGACTCGCCGTAGCGGCCGATGTGCCGGGCCTGGTCGCCCGCCAGCGGTTCGATCTTGATCACCTGCGCGCCCAGCTCGGCCAGCACCATGGCCGCGCCGGGCCCGGCGATGTACTGCCCCATGTCGATCACGCGCACGTTCTTCAGGGGCACGGCGGGCCCGGATGTCTCTTGGGTCGTTGCATTCATCGGAGGCAACGTTATCGCCTTCCCCGATTCTTGAAAATTCGATAATCGTGAGGTAGTGATCACGAACAGCTATGCCACCGGATGCGACATGGACACCAAGACCGACCGCCTGATCCGCACATTGCGTCTGCGCCACCTGGAGCTTCTCGCCGTGCTTTCCGAAGCCCGCACCATGCGCGGCGCGGCCACGCGGCTGCACCTGAGCCAGCCCGCGATCAGCAAGATGCTCGGCGAGATCGAGGGCTGCTTCGGCGCGCGGCTTTTCGAGCGCAGCCACCAGGGCATTCATGCGAATGCGCTGGGCGCGAGCGCGGCCTTCAGGGCGCGCGCGGTGCTCAACGAGCTGGCCCGCGCGACCGAGGACGTCGACGCGATGCAAAGCGGGATCACCGCGGTGCTGCGCGTGGGCGCACCCTCGGTGACCGCGGCCGTTCCGGCGGCCATCGTCGAGCTGCGGCGGCGCATGCCCGGCGCCGCCGTGCAGCTGCGCGAGGGCCGCGTGCATGAACTCATCCACCGCCTGCTCGACGGCGAGCTCGACTGCGTCTTCGGCGCCATCACGCCCGAGCTCGTCGCCAGCGACCTGATTCCGATGCTCGAGCCCGTGGTGCTGCTGGAAGACGAACTCTGCGTGCTCGCCTCCTGCGCGAACGAGGGCGTGGCCGGCCGCCGGCTGCGCTGGACCGACCTGCAGGCCGGCCCCTGGGTGCTGCCGCCGAAGGAAACCCTCGTGCGGCAGGCCTTCATGACCGCCTTTCTCAACAGCGGCGCGACGCCGCCCGTGCCCGTCATCGAGGCGCTCTCGTCGGTGACGATCGGCACCGTGCTTCGCAAGGACCCTTCGCTGCTGTGCGCGGTGCGCCTGGAGCACGCTGCGGACGAGGTCGCCCGCGGCGGCGTTCAACGGCTGAAGGTCCTGCCGAAGATGGTCCTGCCGTCATTCGGCCTGTTCTTCCGGCGCGACGGGATGGAGAGGCCGCCGGTCCTGGGTGCGTTCGCCGAGGCCATCCGGCGTGTCAGCGGTTCCCTGAAGAAAACGGGCGCGAGGCCGTAGCCCGCCACCGCGCTTGCGGCCTCAGCCGGGCTCGTCCTGCGGCCGTGGCTGCGCCATGCCCAGGCTCCACAGCCGCAGCGCCATGTGGATCTCCAGCGCCCGGCTGGCGCTGCCCCAGTGGCCCAGCAGCTCCTCGACGCTGGCCAGACGCTGGCGCACCGTGTTCACATGGATCCCCATGCGCACGGCCGTGGTCTTGGCGTTCTGGTTGCAGTCGAAGTAGGCCAGCAGCGTCGCCGTGAGCTCCGAGCCGCGCTTGCGGTCGTGGGACGTCAGCGCGCCGATGGTGGCGTCCAGGAAGGCATGGAGGCTGCCTTCGTCGTGCGTCTCGAACAGCACCGAGTACAGCGCCATCTCGTTCTGCCCGACGATGCACCCGCGCATGCCCAGGCGGCCCAGCACCGGCAGCGCGCGCCGCAGCGCCGCATACACGGCGGGCATCTCGGCCGCCGAGCGCACCGGGCGCGAGAGCACGCCGCGGTAGGCGTCGCCGAGCTCGCGGCGCGCGAAAGCCGACAGCGCCTCCACGGCGTCCTGCGCTCTGGTGGCGGCGCATGCGAGGACCAGCGCACCGTCGATCTCGTCCGTCACGTGGTCCCAGGCGGGCGCGCCCGCGCGCAGGCGCCGCGACCAGAAGCCGGGCCGGGGCTGCGCCATTTCCACCACCGTCAGGGAGAGCGGTTGCGACAGGTCCAGGCCGAAGCGCTCCGCGCGGTCGCGCGTCAATGCGGGCTCGTCCTGGCGCGGCGAGACCAGCGTGCGCAGCAGTGCCGACACCTCGCGGCTCTTGCCCGCCTCCACGCGCTCCTGCGACAGCAGCACGATGCCGATGACGCTCGAGCTGCGCTCGAAGGTGCGCAGGCTCACGTCGCGCAGCTCCTCGCGCCTGAACAGCAGCACGGCACCCAGCACCTCGCTGCCGCCGAGCACTGCGATCACGCGGCACAGCTCGCCCTGCGTGGAATACGCCACCACGGAACGCCCCGCCTGCCGGCTCTCGCGCAGCGCCCGCGCCAGTGCCGCGCTGTGCGCGTCATGGGGCGCGTAGGCGTCGGCGGCGGTGCCCGCATAGCCGGGGGCGCGTCCACGGCCGATGACCTCGCACGCCTCGTCGAGCACCAGCACGCTGCCGTCGAGCAGCTGCGCGACCGATTGGCACAGCGCGCCGAGCGAAGCGCCCTTGGCCAGCAGCGACGTGAGCTGCTCGTGCGCCTCGGCCGCGCCCTGCACGTCGCGCACGTGCCGCTCCAGTTCGCCGCGGGCCAGGTCGGCATGTTCGAGCGCCGCCGCGGCCTCCGCGAACGCCTTGGCGTTGTTGATGGCCACGGCCGCATGGGTGGCGAGCGTGCACAGGATCGACACATTGATGGCGGTGTGCGTGCGGTGGTAGCGGTCGGCCACGAACAGCAGCCCGATCACGTTGTCGTCGCACATCAGCGGCGCGCCGACGAGCGCAGCCACGCCTTCGGCGCGGAAGGTGTCGTCCAGCACCGGGTCGTGCGCGAAGCGGTTGTCGTGCAGGTAGTCGGGCGTGAAGAACGGCAGGCGGGTGGACATCACGATGCCCGCAACGCCCAGGTTGCGGGCCGCGGTCATCTTGCCCGTGCGCTCGGAGATGGCGCCGTCGGCCACGACCACCTGGAACTCGCCGCTGGCGGCGTCGTAGATGGTCAGCCAGCACAGGTGCGAGCCCATGAGGTGGCGCGCGCGCCCGACGATCGCCTTGAGCAGCCCGTTCAGGTCGAGGCGGCTCGACAGGTCCTGCGCGGATTCGATCACGGCGAGCATGCCGCGCTCGCGCTGCTCGTGCACCTCGAGCCGGTTGCGCAGCGCCATGGCCATGCGCACCAGCTCGACCAGGCCCGGCTTGCGCTGCACCGCGTCGGGCAGCGCCTCGACGCCGGCAAGCCGCGCCGCGAATTCCTCGGCCGGCGCGTTGCGGTGCAGCAGGCCCAGCAGCTCGGCGGCGATCTCGTCGGCATGGACGCTTGCATCGGCCGGCGACCCCGGCGCGCGGGCTCGTTCGGGAGACAGTAAGGACATAGGGCCGCGAAGGCTAGCAGAACGCTGCCGCCATGCCCATGGGTTGCAGCCCTGCCCCTGCGGGCTGTGAGGACGGGCGGCACCACGCGATCACATCGGCGCAGCCGCATCGATGTGCGCGGCGCACATAGTGCCGCGCAGCGCCGTTGCGGACACTGCGTGCAGCAAGCGGGAAGGCCGCGACACACACCACAGGAACACATGAGCATCATCGATTCACTGCGCCCGCCACCCGGCCTGCGCGTGCTGGTCAGCGCGGGGGCGGCGGGCATCGGCGCGGCGGTGGCCCTGGCATTCCGCGAGACGGGCGCGCGCGTGCATGTGTGCGACATCGACCGCTCCGCGCTCGAACGCCTCGCGCGCGAAGCGCCCGAACTCACCTACAGCACGGCCGACGCCTCGGTTCCCGAGGACGTGGAGCGCGTCTTCGACGACGTGCAGGGCGCGCTCGGCGGCCTCGACGTGCTGGTCAACAACGTGGGCATCGCCGGCCCCACCGGCGCGATCGAGGACCTCAAGCGCGCCGACTGGGAGCGCACCGTCTCGGTCAACCTGAACAGCCAGTTCTACTTCGCCCAGCGCGCAGTGCCGCTGCTCAGGCGCTCCACCATGGGCCCGAACCTCATCGCCATGAGCTCGGTCGCCGGCCGTCTCGGCTATGCCTACCGCACGCCCTACGCATCCACCAAGTGGGCCATCGTCGGGCTCATGAAGTCGCTGGCCATCGAGCTCGGCCCGCAGGGCGTGCGGGTCAACGCGATCCTTCCGGGCACCGTCGAGGGGGAACGCATGAACGGCGTGATCGGTGCGCGCGCGGCCACCGCCGGCGTTTCGGTGGAGGCCATGCGCGCGGAGTACCTGCGCAAGATTTCGCTGCGCCGCATGGTCACCGTGGAGGACGTCGCCGCCATGGCGCTGTTCCTGAGCTCGCCCGCCGCCCGCAACCTGAGCGGCCAGGCCATCAGCGTCGACGGGAACATGGAATACCTCTGAGCCCCCTGCGCCGCACGCACAACGGGCACCCTATTTTTTCAAGAAGCATGGAGACATCAATGCACACACTCGCCACCTTTCCCTCCGCCCTGGCCTGCACGCTGGGCCTGCTGTGCTTCGGCGCGTCGGCCGCGCCCGTGAAGATCGGCGTGCTCGAGACGCTGTCGGGCCCGCAGGCCTCGTCGGGGCAGGCCTACCGCACGGCCGTGCGCTTCGCGGTGGACCAGATCAACGCGGCCGGCGGCTGGAACGGCGAGCCGGTGCAGCTGCTGGAGTACGACAACCAGGGCGGTCCCGCGGGCGCCGCCGACAAGCTCAAGGCGGCCGCGGCCGACGGCGTGCAGCTGATCGTGCAGGGCGCGTCCTCGGCCATCGGCGGGCAGATCACGGAGGACGTGCGCAAGCACAACCTGCGCAACCCCGGCAAGGAGATCATCTACATCAACGTGGGGGCCGAAGCGTTGGAACTCACGGGCGAGAAGTGCAACTTCCACCACTTCCGCTTCAGCGGCGACGCGCAGATCCGCACCAAGGCGCTGGTCAGCGCGATGAAGCAGGCCAACGCGCTGGGCACGCGGGTGTACGCGATCAACCAGAACTATTCGTGGGGCCAGGACATGGAGCGTGCCATCTCCGACAACGCCGCCGCCGGCGGCTACCAGGTGGTGGAGAAGACGCTGCACGACGTCAACAAGGTGCAGGATTTCGCGCCCTACGTGGCGAAGATCAGCGCATCGAAGGCCGACTCGGTGCTCACCGGCAACTGGTCCAACGACCTGCTGCTGCTGATGAAGGCGTCGAAGTCCGCCGGGCTGAAGGTGCGCTTCGGCACCGTGTTCCTCGACCAGCCCGGCAACCTCGCCAACGCGGGCGACCTGGCGGTGGGCCACTTCGTGGCGCACACCTTCAACGCGGAGGCCGGCGGCGCCGAGGGCGAGCGCTTCGTGAACGAGTACAAGGCCAAGACCGGGCACGCGCCGGCCTTCATCGAGCCGCAGACGGTGTTCGGCATGGCCATGGTGGCCGACGCGCTCAAGCGCACCAAGCCCGAGGGCGGCGTGCTGAACGTGAACGCGCTGGCCAGGGCCATCGAGACCGCGAAGATCAAAACGCCCATGGGCGAGATGAGCATGCGCGCGGCCGACCACCAGGTGCAGATGCCCATCGTGGTGTCGACGGTGGCCAAGGACGCGCGCTACAAGGCGGACGACACCGACATGGGCTTCAAGCCGGTCAAGCGCTTCTCGGCCGAGGAAGCCTCGACGCCGGCGCAGACGAGCTGCGCGATGAAGCGCCCCGCCTGAGCACGGCCCTTCGCGCCACTTGCATCCACCACACCGGCGGGGCCATGACGCCCCCGCCGGCGCAGCCTCGGCTGCCACCAGGAGAAAACCCATGGACCAGCTCATCGTCTCGCTCATGAACGGCATCGTCTACGGACTGCTGCTGTTCATGGTGTCCGCCGGACTGACGCTCATCTTCGGCATGATGGGCGTGCTGAACTTCGCGCACGCCTCGTTCTACATGCTCGGGGCGTATTTCGCCTACTCGCTGCAGGGCGTCATCGGCTTCTGGCCCGCGGTGATCGCCTCGCCGCTGCTGGTCGGCGTGATCGGCGTGGTGGTCGAGCGCTTCTTCCTGCGCCGGGTGCACCACCACGGCCACGCCCATGAGCTGCTGCTGACCTTCGGGTTGTCCTTCATCATCGCGGAGTCGATCAAGCTGTTCTTCGGCAACTTCCCGGTCGACTACCGCATCCCGGCCGCGCTCGACGTGCCGGCCTTCTCCCTCGGCGGTGCGCAGTACCCGGCCTACCGGCTGGTGATGGGCGGCATCGCGATCGCCATGTTCGTCGCGATCTACATGCTGCTCACGCGCACGCGGGTGGGCATCGTGGTGCGCTCGGCCATCTACAAGCCGCGCATGGCGGAGGCGCTCGGGCACAACGTGCCGCTGGTGTTCATGGGGGTGTTCGGTGTGGGCGCGGCGCTCGCGGGCCTGGCCGGTGCGGTGGCCGGCGCGTTCTACACCACCAACCCCAACATGGCGCTCGAGCTCGGGGTGATGGTGTTCGTGGTGGTCGTCGTCGGCGGGCTGGGCTCGCTCGGCGGGGCCATGCTGGCGTCGCTGCTGATCGGCGTCATCACCTCGCTGGCCGTGGGCATCGACCGCAGCCTGGCCGACCTGCTCGCGCTGTTCGGCGCCGGCGACTGGGCGCGCGGCGTGGGCGGGCTGCTGACGCTGAAGGTGTCGAGCCTGTCGGCCACCATCCCGTTCGCGCTGATGCTGCTGATCCTGCTGGTGCGCCCGGGCGGGCTCATGGGCGAGAAGGGCTGAGCCGATGAGACCCGCCATCGTCTCCCTGCGCGCACTCGCGCTCGCGGCCACCGGCGCCGCGCTGCTGGCCGCCCTGCCCTTCCTGCTGACGCAGGGTTTGCTCAATGCGGCGATCCAGATGCTCATCGCCGCGCTGTTCGCCAGCGCCTACAACCTGCTGTGCGGCCAGGCCGGCATGCTGTCGTTCGGCCACGCGGCCTACTTCGGCGTCGGCGCCTTCGGCACCGTGCACGCCATGAACGCCGTGGGCGGCGCGGGGCTGCTGCCCACGCCGCTGCTGCCGCTGGCCGGCGCGGCGTGCGGGCTGGTCTTCGGCGCCATCGCGGGGTGGTTCGCCACGCAGCGCAGCGGCACCTACTTCGCGATGATCACGCTGGCCATCGCGGAACTGGTGCATTCGCTGGCGCCGCACCTCAAGGGCCTGTTCGGCGGCGAAGCAGGCGTGTCGACCATGCGCATGCCCGCATGGGGCCTGGACTTCGGTTCGACCCTGCAGGTGTACTACCTCACGCTGGCCTGGGTGCTGGTGTCGGTGGGGCTGCTGTACCTGTACACGCGCACGCCGCTGGGCCGCCTCACCTTCGGCCTGCGCGAGAACAGCCACCGGCTGCGCTTCCTCGGCTACAACGTGCACGGCCTCGGCATGCTGGTGTTCGCGCTGTCGGCGATGTTCGCGGGCATCGCCGGCAGCCTGCAGGTGGTGTCCAACGAATCCGCGAACTACGTCGTGTTCGACCCGGCCCTGTCGGCCGCCGTGGTGCTCAACACCTACATCGGGGGCGTCAAGGTGTTCCTCGGCCCCGCGCTGGGCGCGGCGCTGATGACCTTCTTCGGCTATGCGGTGTCCGATCTCACGCAGTCCTGGCTGCTGTACCAGGGCATCCTTTTCGTGCTGGTGATGATGTTCATGCCCTCGGGGCTCGCGGGGCTGGGGGGCACCGCCGCGCGCCTGCGCCAGCGCTTCGGCCTCGCGCGGATCGTGCCGCTGGTGGCACTCTCGGTCGGCGCGGCGGTGCTGCTGAGCCTGGGCGGCACCTTCGCCATCGAGATGCTGCAGCGCGTGTTCTCGCAGGACTATCGCGCCATGGCCCGCCTGCAGCCCGCCGGCGCCTGGCCGCCGCTTCAGTTTCTGGGCCGCGCGTGGCTGCCCGCCGCGTTCGCGACCTGGGCCGTGCCGGCGGCGCTGCTGGCGTCGGGCGCGTGGCTGGCGCACCTCGCCCGGCAGCGGCTGCGCGCGCTGGCCGACGCTGAAAGCCCCTCGGCGGCCGGCGCGAACGCTCACCCCTCCACCCGCCTGGCCACACACCCGGAGGGCACCGCATGAACGACGCGATCCTCAGCATCCGCGGTTTGCGCAAGTCCTTCGGCCCCACGGAAATCATGCGCGGCGTGGACCTGGAGCTGCGCGGCGCCGAACGGCACGCGCTGATCGGGCCCAACGGCGCGGGCAAGTCCACGCTCTTCCACCTGATCTCGGGCCACCTGGCGCCGTCGGCCGGGGAGATCCGCTTCGAGGGACAGCAGATCGCCGGGCGCACGCCGCAGGCCATCAACCGGCTCGGGCTGGCGCGCTCGTTCCAGATCACCAACATCTTCCCGAAGCTCACGGTGTTCGAGAACATCCGCCTGGCGGTGATGCGCCTGCACGGGCTGCAGTACAACTTCTGGACATTCATCGACCGCGACCGCGGCATCCGCGAGCAGACCGAGCGCCTGCTGGAGCTGGTGCGGCTGCAGGCGCGCGCCGCCACCGTCGCGGGCGAGATGGCGTACTCCGAGCAGCGCTCGCTCGAGATCGCGATGACGCTGGCCTCCGACCCGAAGGTGATCCTGCTGGACGAGCCGATGGCGGGCATGTCCACCGAGGAGACCCACTACACCGCCCAGCTGATCCGCGAGGTGACGCAGGGCCGCGCGCTGATGATCGTGGAGCACGACATGGACGTGGTGTTCTCGCTGAGCGACCGCATCAGCGTGCTGGTGTACGGCCAGGTGATCGCCACCGGCACGCCCGAGGAGATCCGTGGCAATGCGGCCGTCAAGGAAGCGTACCTCGGCGAGGAGGTGGCGCCATGACGACGGCAACGGCAACCACCGGCGCCACGCCACCCGGCGACGCGCTGCTGCAGGTCAGTGGGCTGCACGTGCACTACGGCAAGAGCCATGTGCTGCACGGCGTCGACCTGCGGGTGGCGCGCAACGAGGTGATCAGCCTGCTCGGGCGCAACGGCTCCGGCCGCTCCACCACCATGAAGGCCGTGATGGGGCTGGTGCCGCCCTCGGCGGGCCGCGTCGTGCTGGCGGGACGCGAGCTGGCCGGCGCACGGCCGTACGCGGTGTGCCGCGCCGGCATCGGCTACGTGCCCGAAGAACGCGAGGTGTTCGCCAACCTCACGGTCGACGAGAACCTGCGCATGGGCGAGCAGCGCGCGGCGCCTGGCGCGCACCGCTGGCGCATCGAGGACATGTTCGACTACTTTCCCCGGCTCAAGGAGCGGCGCAACACCAAGGCCGGCAGCATGTCGGGCGGTGAGCAGCAGATGCTCACGATGTGCCGCTCGCTGCTGGGCAACCCGCGCGTGATGCTCATCGACGAGCCCACCGAAGGGCTCGCGCCGAAGATCGTGGCGCAGGTGGGCGAATGCATCGTCGACATGCACCGCAAGGGCCTGTCGGTGGTGCTGGTGGAGCAGAAGCTCGCCATCGCGCTGAAGGTGTCGACGCGCGTGTGCGTGATGGGCCACGGCCGCATCGTGTTCGAGGGCACGCCGCAGGCACTGATGGGCGACCAGAAGCTCGTGTCCGAATGGCTGGCGGTCTGAAGCCGGCCGCCCCCTTTTTTCCCATCACCCACCTCTTCCATCCATCGACGGCATACGCCATGAAAAGCATTCCAGACAAGGTCATCATCTCCTGCGCGGTCACGGGCTCGGTGCACACACCGACGATGTCCGAGCACCTGGCGCTCACGCCCGCGCAGATCGCCGAGCAGTCGATCGAGGCCGCCGAGGCCGGCGCGGCC
Source organism: Variovorax sp. MPBD4-3 (assembly GCF_058809745.1). Taxonomy (NCBI): domain Bacteria; kingdom Pseudomonadati; phylum Pseudomonadota; class Betaproteobacteria; order Burkholderiales; family Comamonadaceae; genus Variovorax; species Variovorax sp. MPBD4-3. The sequence continues at coordinate 162,372 of NZ_JBXASW010000002.1, read as the reverse complement.
ATCCTGCACCTGCACGCGCGCGACCCCGGGGACGGACGGCCCTCGGCCGACCCCGCGGTGTTCGACCAGTTCGTGCCGCGCATCAAGGCGGCCACCGACGCGGTGATCAACATCACCACCGGCGGCAGCACGCGCATGACGCTCGAGGAACGCCTGGCCTACCCGCTGCGCGCCAAGCCCGAGATGTGCTCGCTGAACATGGGCTCCATGAACTTCTCGATCCATCCGGCCGCGCGACGCGTGGCCGAGTGGAAGCACGACTGGGAGAAGCCCTACGTGGAGGGCATGGAGGACCTGATCTTTCGCAACACCTTCCGCGACATCAAGCACATCCTGAACGTGCTGGGCGAGGGCTGCGGCACGCGCTTCGAGTTCGAGTGCTACGACGTGGGCCACCTCTACAACCTGGCGCACTTCGTCGACGAGGGCCTGGTGAAGGGGCCGCTGTTCATCCAGAGCATCTACGGCATCCTCGGCGGCCTGGGCCCCGACCCCGAGAACCTCGTGACCATGCGCACCACCGCCGACCGCCTGTTCGGCCGCGACGGCTACCGGTTCTCGATCCTGGGCGCGGGCCGCCACCAGATGCCGCTGCTGACCATGGGCGCGGTGATGGGCGGCAACGTGCGCGTGGGGCTGGAAGACAGCCTCTACCTGGCCAGGGGCCAGCTCGCGAAGTCGTGCGCCGAACAGGTGCGAAAGATCCGCCGCATCCTCGAGGAGCTGTCGCTGGAGATCGCCACGCCCGACGAGGCCCGCGCCATGCTCGGCCTCAAGGGCAAGGACGCCGTGGCGTTCTGACCAGAACCAGGTTCCCTTTTTTTCCAAGGAGTCGCAATGCAGAAGTTGTTGGAAGGCCGCGTGGCCATCGTCACAGGGGCCGGCAGCGGCCTGGGCAGGGCCCATGCGCTGGAGCTCGCCCGGCACGGCGCGCGCGTGGTCGTCAACGATGTGGCGGGCAGCCACGCCGGCTCGCCGGGCGCCCTCGTGGCCGAGGAGATCGCGCGCGCCGGCGGCGTCGCGATGGCGGACGGCGGCGACGTCACCGACTTCCCGGCCATGGAAGCCATGGTCGCACGCGCGATCGGTGAGTGGGGCCGCGTCGACATCCTCGTGAACAACGCGGGCGTGCTGCGCGACCGGACGTTCGCGAAGATGTCGCTCGATGACTTCCGCCGCGTCATGGACGTGCACCTGATGGGCGCCGTGCACTGCGTGAAGGCCGTGTGGGCGCACATGCGCGCGCAGGGCTACGGCCGCATCGTGATGACCACGTCGTCGTCCGGCCTGTACGGCAACTTCGGCCAGGCCAACTACAGCGCCGCCAAGATGGCGCTGGTCGGGCTCATGCAGACGCTCGCACTGGAGGGCATGCGGCAGAACATCCGCGTGAACTGCCTGGCGCCGACCGCGGCGACGGCCATGACCGCGGACGTGCTGCCTGCCGAGGCGCTGGCCCGGCTGCAGCCGGCATACGTGAGCCCCGGGCTGGTCGCGCTGGTGGGCGAGGACGCGCCGACGCGCGCGATCCTGCTGGCCGGCGCGGGCAGCTTCGAGAGTGCGCACATCACCATGACGCAGGGCGTGTTCATCGATGGCTCGGGCGACACGGCCTCGCAGGTGTGCGCGCGCATGGAGGAGATCCGCGACCGGCACGGCGAACGCGTCCCGGCCACCGGCTTCGAGCAGTACCAGCTGGAGCTGGCCAAGGCCGGCTTCGAGGTGCCGCTGCCCCACTGACCCTGGCAACCGAGGGTTTACGCGGCGTCCTGCCCGCACACAGGACGCGGCGCGGCAGTGTCAGGCCCGCACATTGGTTTCGGCGGCCCACGGCGAGAGACTTCGTCCGGCACCCGTCGAGGGGCTGGCGCGGCCCTCGCGACGGCGGCGCGCTTTCAAACGAACGACATCGGAGACCTATGACAACCAGCCATCGAGACATCGTCCTGGGCGCGGCGGCCTGCCTGGCCGCGAGCGCCATCCTGGCGGGCTGCGGCGGAGGCGGAGGGGGCGGCGGTTTCCCGCTGCTCGTTCCGGCCGCAGCAGGGCAACCCACTGCTCCGCCCGCACCGCCCGCACCGCCCGCGGCCCCGCCGCCAGCGGCAGGACTCGCCTGCGAGCAGCTCCAGGGCCTGGCCATTCCCGCATCGGCCATCGGCCTGCCGTCCTCGGGTGCGACGGTGACCAGCGCCAAGACCGTGGCACCGGGCGGCACGGGCGCCGCCGCGCTGCCCGAATACTGCGAGGTCGCGGGCAAGATCGCACCGGTCGATCCGACCGCGCCCAACATCCAGTTCGCCGTCGCGCTGCCGACATCATGGAACCGGAAGGTCGTCATGCTCGGCGGCGGCGGCTTCAACGGCACCGTTCCCAACGTGAAGGGCAACGTGCCCAACGGGCCCGTCGACAAACTCACGCCGCTCGGGCGCGGCTACGCCACCTTCGCGAGCGACTCGGGTCACCAGGCCAACGCGCTCGGCTCGCAGGACGGCCTGTTCGGGCTCAGCGACGAGGCGGTGCGCAACTTCGGCGGCGACGCGCTCAAGAAGACGCACGACGCCGCGCTCGCGGTGATCAAGGCGCGGTTCGCCGCGGCACCGGTGAAGTCGTACTTCGCGGGCGGCTCCACCGGCGGACGCGAGGCGCTCACCGCCATCCAGCGCTGGCCCACCGACTGGGACGGCGCCATCGCGTGGTACCCCGCGTGGAACGACGCGGCGGCGCTGCTGGGCGGCCACCGCATGAGCCGCGCGCTGGCGCAGCCCGGCGCATACCCCAACACCGCCAAGCGCGCGCTGCTGTACGACGCGGCCATGGAAGCGTGCGACGCCCTCGACGGCGCGAGCGACGGGCTCATCAGCAACCAGACGCTGTGCAACGCGCGCTTCGATCCGTCCACCGCCACGCTGCGCGGCGCGCCGGTGCGGTGCGCCGGTGGCGCCGACACCGGCGACACCTGCCTGTCGGACGCGCAGATCGCCGCGATGAAGACCATCAACACGCCGACGAACTTCCGCTTCGCGCTGGCCAGCGGCGAGACGCAGTACCCCGGCTACAACATCTGGGGCGCCGACCCCGGCATCACCACGCGCACCTCGCCGCTGGAGCCGGTGGTGACCTTCCTGGCGTTCGGCACGTCGCAACCCGCGCGCCCCATGCCGGCGAGCGCGCCGTACGTGAGCGTGCTGACCGACCAGTGGATCAGGTATTCCGTGACGCGCGACGCCGGCTTCGACTCGCTCTCGCTCGACCCCGAAGACCCGGGCCCGTGGGCCAGCCGCATCAGCGCGCTGAGCACCCAGCTGGACGCGAGCACCGACATCTCGGCATTCAAGGCGCGCGGCGGCAAGCTGCTGCTGGCACATGGCCTGGCGGACGTGCTGGTGAGCACGCGCGCCACCGAGCAGTACTACCAGCGGCTGCAGTCGCGGATGGGTCCTTCGGAAGTGGACACCTTCGTGCGCTACTACGAAGTCGCTGGCCTCGGGCATGCGGTGAGCAGCACCTTCAACGCCGCCTGGGATTCGCTGAGCGCGCTGGAGGCATGGTCCGAAGCGGGGACGGCGCCGGCCGGCCAGGTGGTGACCGACACGGCCGGGGTGCCGGGGCGCACCCGGCCGCTGTGCGACTACCCGCGCTGGGCGCAATACCGCGGCAGCGGCAACGTGAACCTCGCGGCGTCCTTTCAGTGCGTGAACTGAGGCCCGCCGAGGCCCGGATGCTGCCGCCGGTGCATGCACAACACAAGACAAGACAAACGGAGACTTCACCATGACCAGCCATCTGCGCGCCGGCATCGCCGGCGCCATCCTTGCCCTGCTGCAGCTGAGTGCCTGCGGCGGCGGCGGAAACCAAGGGCCGGTGTTCACGCCCGTCGCGGCACCCGCACCGAACTCCCCGGCTGCACCGCCCGCCAGCGGACCGCCCCCGGAGGCCCCCTCTGCCCTGCAGCGCGCCACGGTCTACGGCCAGGTGCTGGGCAGCGACGATTCCGCCAGCAACGGCACCTACAGCTGGAAGGGCGTGCCCTTCGCCAAGCCGCCGGTCGGCGCGCTGCGCTGGAAGGCACCGGTCGACCCCGAGCCCTGGACCGCCGTCAAGGCGACGCAGAAGCTGGGCAACGCCTGCGTCCAGACCGGCCGCCTCTACGGCCCGGGCCAGAACAACCAGTACGACGCGACCATCGGCACCTCGTACGGCAAGACCACGGGCGCCGAGGACTGCCTGTACCTCAACATCTGGGCGCCTTCGACGGCGGCCGCGACCGACAAGCTGCCCGTCATCGTCTTCGTCCACGGGGGCAGCAACATCACCGGCTACACCGGCGACCCGGTCTACGACGGCGCCGCGCTCGCGAAGGCCGCCCATGCGGTCGTCGTCACGGTGAACTACCGGCTGGGCATCATGGGCTTCCTGGCCTCGCCCCAGCTCAAGGCCGGCGTCGATGCGAACGACGATTCCGGCAACTACGCGATCCTGGACCTGATCAAGGCGATGCAGTTCGTCAACGCCAACATCGCAGCCTTCGGCGGCGACCCGGGCAATGTCACGCTCATGGGCCAGTCGGCCGGCGCCGTCAACATCTATGCGCTGATGGTCTCGCCGCTGGTGGTCAAGGCCAAGCCGGCACTGTTCCATCGCCTCGTGCCGCTGAGCGGGGGGGTGGCGACGGCCACCACCCAGCCGAGCCAGGTCAATGCGCTGCTGGCCGCCCTGCTGGTGGCCGACGGCACGGTGGCGGACGACACCGCCGCGGGTGCCTACATTGCCGGGCGCAGCAATGCGGAGCTGGCGGCCTACCTGCGTTCGAAGAGCGCGGACGCCCTGCTGCAGACCGTGCTCAAGAAACTGGCGCCATTGGGCCTGTCGGCATCCAACCCGTTGAACGACGGGACCGTGGTCCCGGTCGATCCGATCGCGGCGATCAACGCGGGCGCCTTCCTGAAGGTGCCGGTGATGGCCGGTTACACGCGCGACGAGACCAAGCTTTTTCCGCAGAACCTGGCGATCTCGCCGGCGTTCGGCGGCATCAGCGGCCGGCTCCTGGACGACCCCACGGTCTTCTCGATGGCCTACAGCTATGACCCGGATGCGGCGCCCGCCACCACCCTCGAGCAATGGATCCCCGGCCAGTACCTGCCCGTCACGACGCCGGTGACCGGCTTCAACGCGAGGACTGACCTCTACAACCAGTACTTCTTCATAGCGCTGCGCAAGCAGATCTTTCCGGTGCTGCAGGCGCAGAACGTGCCGTTGTGGTGGTACCAGTTCAACTGGGACAAGGCGCCGGCACCGTTCAACGACATCTTCGGCGCCGCGCACACGTTCGACCTGCCGTTCGTGTTCGGCAACTTCGGCCCGTCGCTCTACGCGAGGTTCGCGAACTCGAAGGCGAACGCGCCGGGCCGCCTGGAACTCTCGGACGCGATGATGAAGAGCCTCGCGGCGTTCGCGCGCACCGGCGACCCCAACAACGCGGCACTGGGGGTCCGCTGGTCCCCCTACCCGTCGATGCTGAACTTCGACGCGTCGCTTTCGGCCAAGGCGATCACGGTGCAGCCGTAGCGGCTGGCTGTAGATTCCAGGCGGTGAATATCTGGCACCACCGTGCGACTTGTCGGCTAGCGCCGACAGCCGCCGCGCACGGCGACATGCGCGCGAAGCCGAGGCATCCTCATGCCCCGGTGCAGGCCGTCAGTTCAGCGGCAACCGCAGGTAGGTGCCGCGCAGCGCCTCCTGGCTCACGCCGGGCTTGCTCCAGTCGCACACGCCGCTCGGGAAGATTGTCTGCAGCCGCGCAAGATCGGCGCCGGCGATCGTCACTGAGTAATCGGCGGGGTTGACCGGCTTGAGCTGGCACTTGAGCACGTCGTTCACCAGCGGCGAGCCGGCCTGGATGCGCGGCGTGGTGAAGCGCGGGTACACGACGTTGCAGCTGGCCGCCGCATCGAGCGACGCGGGCTCGTCGATGCGCTTGCCGGTCTTGTCCCAGCAGGCATCGTTGGCGCCGGCGGGCTTGTTGCGCACCACCTTGTCGATCGAGGCGGGCGACGGGTCGGCCGCCATGTTGTCCAGCCACTTGTTCAGGAGATCGATCGAGCCGCTCATGTAGTCGTAGCCCGAGGTGGAGCCGAGCGTCCAGATGATCTGGTTGTCGCTGCGGCCGTTGGCGCGTTGCAGCCGGGCTCTGATGATCAGGTCCTGCGTCGTGTCGTGGATGTCGCCCACGGCATCGGCGTTGCCGCGCTGCGTGATGATCGGGATGTTCGCAAGGCCCGCGCCCCTGAAGCCGTTCTTGAAGCCGCCGGCGGAGCTGAGCCTGAGCGCATTCGGATCGGCTTCGGAGCGCGCGGGCTGCGGGTTGCCGTCGCCGTCGTAGCCGCCCACCTTCTCGTTCAGGTCGAGGAACTCCTTCACCGAGATCGTGCCGGCATTGAGCGCCCCCAGGCCGTACTGCACGCCGATGTTGTCCAGCGGCCGTCGCGCCTCCTGCGTGCCGGGCCGCTTGCCCAGCAGATTCACGTTGGTCTGGAACAGGTCGCAGCGGATGCCGCCCGGGTTGGTCGCGCGGTTGAAGACGTTCGCCACGTTGGCCGGCTCGATGAACCCGCAGCCCGCCGCGTTGTCCGACTTGATGATGCTCGCGAACGACAGGTCCCACGCGGTGCAGGTGTTGGTGTTGAAGCCATTCACCGCGTTCTGCTTGGCCGTCGTCCAGGTGGCGGTGTCGAGCTTGTAGACGTTGTTCAGGAGGCGGCACTCCATCACCTCGGGCATCAGCGTCTCGGGGAAGGAGACGATCGGTTGGATGCCGTCCAGGAGCCCTGGATAGAGCTGCGCGATCAGGTACTGCTGGATCGCACCGCCCGAGCCGCCGAAGCCGGCCGTCCACTTCGGCACTTCGCCGAATTCCTCGATCACGTGCTCCTTCAGCATCATCAGCGTCTCGCCCTGCAGGTGCGGATTGGCGTGCTGGTTGTTCCAGAGTTCGGTCGAGTTCATGAAGGCGAAGCCGCGCGAGAGCTGGATGTGGCCGACGTCGCCGAGGATCGACTCGATCGGGTGCACGCCCTGGTTGTACTGCGCCGAACCGCAGCAGTCGAAGTAGGCCACGAGCTTCCTGTTCCAGCCCGGGCCGGGCTTCCATGCGGCGGGCGAATCCTTGGTCGGGTTGTCGAGCACAGCGAGCCGGTACACGCCGCGGTTGATGGTGCCCGACTCCACGCGCACGATGTAGGGCACGGTGGTGCCGTCGTTCGTGGTGGTCGTAGCAAGATCGGCCGGGCGCGTTCCCTTGGGGTCTGCGAGCGGCTTGAAGACGTTGGTATTGGTGCGGTAGTACCAGACCACCTGCGTCGCGGCCGAGCAGTCGGCATCGAGCGCGGCACCCAGGCCGTTCTGCACCGTGCGGCATTCGTAGGGCGAAATGTGCGGGCCCGACAGGATCGGGCCGGTGATCGGATAGTTGACCAGCCGGGCCTCGGTGCGCTGCGCCGCAACATCGGCATTGCTCACCAGCAGCGTGTTGACGCTGCCGGTGGCGCTGGCCTTGTCGGTCGTGAGGCCGGTGACAAGTCCGCGCAGCACGCGGGCGGTGCTGTTGACGACGGGCACCTGGGCGGTCACGTCCTTGCCGTTGAGGCTCACGCGCACCTTGTCGAGCGCGACGCCCACGGGCGCGGTGATTTCGATCAGCGTGTCGCCTCCGCTGATCATGTCGGGTGCGGAAGAGAGCGTCCTGATCTGGAACGCGGCCGGCGTCTGTACGACGGGCGGGGGACTGGCGCCCGGAATGAACGAGAACCCCGAACCGTCCGACCCTCCGCCGCAACCCGCGGCGAGCAGTGCGCCGGCCATCGCGAGCCCGGCTGCGGCGGCCTGCGGCCGGATCCGGGGCCACGGAAAAACCCGCTTGCGCGGACGGCGAGGTGTAGCGAGCATGGAAGTCTCCTTCTGTTGTGTGTTCTGGAAGATTAAGGATGGACGTTCCACGCTGCGGTCGTCGCGACGACACATGAGGCGCCAATCGCTAGAGGTAATCCCTGATTCCGTCCGGGCCCCGGCCGCGCCTCAGCTGGAAGACATGGTGCGGCGCTCGCGGTGGGCGGCAGGTCTCGCGCCCGCGGATGTGGAGCACGTGCTGGGCAGCATGCAGGAGAGGCAGTTCGCGCGCGGCGCCTGCATTGCGCGGGCGGGGCAACAGGTCGAGCACTGGATGGGGATCGTCGATGGCTTCGCCAAGATGTCGGTGGCCTCGCATGAGGGGCGGGTATCGACGCTCACCGGCGTCTCGGCCGGTGTGTGGTTCGGCGAAGGATCGCTCTTCAAGCACGAGGCGCGCCGCTACGACGTGTTCGCGCTGCGGCCCACGCGGGTCGCGCTGATGCCGCGCCGCACCTTCGAATGGCTGCGCGGCACCAGCGTGCCGTTCAACCATTACCTGCAGGAGCTGTTGAACGCGCGGCTGAGCCTGTTCATCGGCGCGCTCGCGCACGAGCGGCTGCTGGACACCGACGCGCGCGTCGCGAACTGCCTGGCGAGCCTGTTCAACCCTGATCTCTATCCAGACGCGCCACGCTTCCTGGAAGTCGGGCAGGTCGAGATCGGGCTGCTGGCAAACGTATCAAGGCAGCGCGTGAACGTGGCACTGCGGCGCTTTCAGGCGCTTGGACTCATCCGCCTCGAAAAGCGCGGACTGACCGTGCTCGACCTGGGCGGCTTGCGCGGTTACCAGCAAGGCGCCGTGCCGCTGAGCCTGGGAGGGTGAAGGCGGCGATCGCCATCGGGTGGAATTTCCATGCTGTTCCAAATGAAAGGGGAATGTCCTACCATGCGCCTTTGAACGCCAAGGAGACATCGTCTTGCTGGCCCGACTGATCTATCGCAGCATGTCCAGGGGACCATCGGCGGGCGACGTCGAAAGCATCCTGCGCGCCTCGCGCCGCAACAACCGGGAAGTAGGCGTCACCGGCGCACTGTGCCACTTCCAGCGCAACTACATGCAATACCTCGAAGGCGACGAGGCCGCCATCGAATGCGTGATGGCCAACATCGCAGAGGACCCGCGGCATGCGAACCTGACCGTGCTGGAGTACCGGTTCATCGCGGCGCGCGCGTTCCCGCGGTGGTCGATGGCGCTGCTGGTGTGGGACGAGCAGGTTCGCGAAGTCCTTGGCCCTCTGGCGGACATGGGCCTGAACGGTATCCAACCCTCGGAAGCAGCGCCAGTCTTTCGTGCGCTCACGAGAACGCCGCAATGGGTGCGCCTGCACTAGGTGCACCGGCTAAGGAAGGTTCTCCCGAAAAATCACCTGGCTGCGCGTCGTTTCCACGCCGCTGAGCGCCTCGCGCTTGTCGCGCAGGTTGGTGAAGATGCGCACGCAGCTCATCAGCGTGGTGTGCGGGCTCTGCGTGATCACCGCATCCATGCTGCCGTCGATCAGCAAGGCGCGCGTGTCGGGCGTCAGGCCGTGGCCGATGAAGACCACCTTCTGCTCGCGCCCCGCTTCCTTCAGGGCGCGCGCCACACCGTCGGACGCTCCGCCGATGTTGTAGATGCCGCCCATGTCCGGGTGCTGCTCCAGCAGCGCGCGCGTCTGGCGGTAGTTCTTGTCCGCGTCGTCCTGCCCTTCGCGCAGGCCCACCACTTCGAGCCGCGGAAACATCTCGTCGATGACATGCAGGAAGCCCGCCTCGCGTTCCTCGTGCGCCTTGTAGCTCAGGCTGCCTGCGATGAGCGCGACCTTGGCCGCGCGCGTGCCGATGAACCGGCCGATGAGGTAGCCCGCCGTACGCCCCGCGGCCCGGTTGTCGAGCCCCACGAACGCGGCGCGCTCCGAGTTCGACAGGTCCGAGATCAGCGTCACCACCGGCAGCCCGCGTGCGGCGAGCGCAGCCACCGCCTCGCGCACCGCCGGATGCTCGAGCGCCATCATCGCGATGCCGTCGCAGCGCTGGCCGTGCCGGTGCAGCGCGTTCGCCAGCTCATGCGGATTGAAGCTCTCGATGAACACCGTGCGGCACTGCACGTTGAACGGCGCCCAGTGCTCCTGCGCGTAGCCCACCATGTCGCCCAGCATGCGAATGAACCGGTTGGTGCCCGCCGGCAGCAAGAACACCAGCCGCAGCGGAGGCGGCGTCAGCGCCGCATACAGCGCCGGCCCGGGCAGGTAGTCGAGCTCGCCCGCGGCCTTGAGCACGCGCTGCACCGTGGCATCGCGCACGCCCGGGCGCCGGTTGAGCACGCGGTCGACGGTGGCGGTCGACACCTGCGCCGCGCGGGCGATGTCCACCACGCGGGCGCGGCGGGCTTCCAGAGGTGAAGCAGACGAGTCGGGAAGCGGTGAAGGGTTATCCCTCATACATCAAAAACCATCAGAGCCAAGTTTGACCGTGATCATGCATCCTTTTATCTTCCCTCTGGCCTGAATTCAATGATGCATCAGATTGCATCAACCGCAGTCCGCAAGAACTGGACGATCACGGAGACAAAATCATGACCTCGCTGACCCGCAGGCGCGCCCTGCGCACCCTTTCCGCCCTCCCCGCCGCCGGCATCGTCACGGCGCTGCCGCGCATCGCACGCGCCGCCGAGTTCTCGTACAAGTACGGCAACAACCTGCCGCTGACGCATCCGCTGAACATCCGCGCGCAGGAAGCGGCCGAGCGCATCGCCAAGGAGACCAAGGGCCGCGTCGAGATCAAGATCTTCCCCAACAACCAGCTCGGCGGCGACACCGACATGCTGGCGCAGGTGCGCTCGGGCGGCATCGAGTTCTTCACGCCCTCGGCGCTCGTCATCGCCACGCTGGTGCCGGTGGCGGCCATCAATGCCGTGGGCTTTGCCTTCAACGACTACGCCCAGGTGTGGGCCGCGATGGACGGCAAGCTCGGCGCACATGTGCGCGGCGCCATCGCCAAGTCGCGCCTCTATGCCTTCGAGAAAATGTGGGACAACGGCTTTCGCCAGACCACCAGCAGCAAGGCCGCGGTAGCCACCGCCAAGGACATGGACGGCCTGAAGATCCGCGTGCCAGTGAGCCCGCTGTCGATCTCGATGTTCAAGGGCCTGGGCGCCGCGCCGGCCAGCCTGCAGTTCAGCGAGGTCTACTCGGCGCTGCAGACGAAGATCGTCGATGCGCAGGAAAACCCGCTGCCCATCATCCAGGTCGCCAAGCTGTTCGAGGTGCAGAAGTTCTGCTCGCTCACCAACCACATCTGGGACGGCTACTGGTTCATCGCCAACGGCCGCGCCTGGGAAGCACTGCCCGAGGACCTGAAGACCATCGTCGCCCGCGCCATCAACGATGCCGGCATGCAGCAGCGCGACGACATCCGCAAGCTCAACGAATCGGTGGTCGGCGACCTGCAGGCCAAGGGCCTGAGCATCAACCGTCCCGCCGCCGAGAGCTTTCGCGCGAAGCTGCGCGAGTCGGGCTTCTACGGCGAATGGAAAGGCCGCTTCGGCCCCGAGGCCTGGGCGCTGCTCGAGGGCGCGGTCGGCAAGCTGGCCTGACCACCCATGGTGCATGAATCGACTTTCGAGGCGGCCGCCTTTGCCGGCGCCTCGGCCAACCCGCTGAGCGGCATGGCGTCGCGCATCGACCGCGTGCTCGGCGCGGCGGTCGAGGCCGTGGCCGCGCTGCTGGTGCTCGCCGAGATCTGCGTGCTGTTCGCCGGCGTGGTGTCGCGCTACCTGTTCCACGCGCCGCTGGTGTGGTCCGACGAGCTCGCGTCCATCCTCTTCCTGTGGCTGTCCATGCTCGGCGCCGTGGTGGCGCTGCGCCGCGGCGAGCACATGCGCATGACCGCGCTGGTGCAGAAGGTGCGCCCGCAGACGCGCGCCATCCTCGATGCCTTCGCGATCGCGGCCTCGGTCGCGTTCCTCGTCCTGATCATCTGGCCGTCGATCGACTACGCCCACGAAGAGTCGTTCATCGTCACGCCGGCGCTGGAGGTCAGCAACGCGTGGCGCGCCGCGGCCATTCCGGCGGGCATGGGCATCATGCTGGCAATGGCACTGCTGCGCCTGCTGCGCGTGTGCACCGGCCGGCAGATCGCGCTCGCGCTCGTCGGCACGGCCGCGCTGGTGGGCGCCTTCTGGCTTGCCGCACCGGTGTTCGCCGGCCTCGGCAAGTTCAACCTGGTGATCTTCTTCGTGGTCATCGTGGCGGCCACGGTGCTCTCCGGCGTGCCCATCGCGTTCTCTTTCGCGCTGGCGACCTTCGGCTACCTGGCGCTCACCACGCGCACGCCGCTGCTGGTGATGGTGGGCCGCCTCGACGAGGGCATGTCGCACCTGATCCTGCTGGCGGTGCCGCTGTTCATCTTCCTGGGCGCGCTCATCGAGATGACCGGCATGGCGCGCGCCATGATCCAGTTCCTCGCCAGCCTGCTGGGCCATGTGCGCGGCGGCCTCTCGTACGTGCTGATCGGCGCGATGTACCTGGTGTCGGGCATCTCGGGCTCCAAGATCGCCGACATGGCGGCCATCGCGCCCGTGCTCTTCCCCGAGATGACCAAGCGCGGCGCCAAGCCCGGCGACCTGGTGGCGCTGCTGTCGGCCACCGGCGCGCAGACCGAGACCATTCCGCCGTCGATCGTGCTGATCACCATCGGCTCGGTCACCGGCATCTCGATCGCGGCGCTGTTCACGGGCGGCCTGCTGCCGGCCGTGGTGCTGGGCGCCGCGCTGTGCGCGGTGGTGTGGTGGCGCTACCGCCGCGAAGACCTCAGCGGCGTGCAGCGCTACAGCAAGCGCGAGATCGGCAAGCTGCTGCTGGTGGCGCTGCCGGCCGTGCTGCTGCCCTTCGTGATCCGCGCCGCCGTGGTCGAGGGCGTGGCCACGGCCACCGAAGTGTCGACCATCGGCATCGTCTACGCGGCCATCGTGGGCCTGGTGGTGTACCGCCAGTTCGACTGGAAGCGGCTCAAGCCGATGCTCGTCGACACGGCCTCGCTCTCGGGCGCGATCATCTTCATCGTCGGCTGCGCCACGGCCATGGCCTGGGGCCTCACGCAGTCGGGTTTCTCGCAGGACCTGGCGCGGGTCATGGGCACGCTGCCCGGCGGGGCCTACGGCTTCCTGGCCGTGTCGATCGTCGCCTTCATCGTGCTGGGCAGCGTGCTCGAGGGCATTCCGGCCATCGTGCTGTTCGGCCCGCTGCTGTTTCCCATCGCCAAGGCGGCTGGCGTGCACGAGGTGCACTACGCCATGGTCGTCATCTTCTCCATGGGCATCGGCCTGTTCGCGCCGCCCTTCGGCGTGGGCTACTACGGCGCGTGCGCCGTGAGCAAGGTCAACCCCGACGAAGGCATCCGCTACATCTGGGGCTACATCGGCGCGATGCTGGTCGGCCTGGCGATCGTGGCCGTGTTCCCGTGGTTCTCGACCGGCTTCCTGAAATTCTGATGCACACCACAACAACACACTCACATCCACGGAGCCAAACGCAATGAGTCGATTCCTCGGCGAGATCCGCCAACTGGGCTATGTCGTGCACGACATCGAAGCCGCCATGGACTACTGGAGCACGAAGCTGGGCGTGGGCCCCTGGTTCTACAACCCCCGCGTGCCCATCAGGAACTACCGCTACAACGGCGAGGCGCACGAGCCGCATAACTCGGTGGCGCTCGCCAACTCGGGCTACGTGCAGGTGGAGCTCATCCAGACGCGCAACGACGTGCCATCGATGTACCGCGACTTCCTGCGGGCCGGCCGCACGGGACTGCAGCACGTGGCCTACTGGACCGCCGACTACGACGCCGACCTCGCGCGCCTCACGGCACAGGGTTTCAAGCCCGTGATGAGCGGGGAAGTGGGCGAGCGCGGACGTTTCATCTACTTCGACACCGAATACCACCCGGGCACCGTCATCGAACTGTCGGAAGTCGCGGGCCCCAAGGGCAAGATGTTCGAGCTGATCCGCAACGCGTCGCAGGGCTGGGACGGCAGCGAGCCGGTGCGGCCCTTTCCCGACCTGAGCAAGCTGTGAGCGCGATGGCACCCGAGCGCGTTCGCGCGCGCTACCTGGTCGAGACGCCGCATGACGTGGCGGCCGTCGCGCAGGTGATGGCCGGCGAGCAATCGTGCGGCACCTTCACGCGCGTCGAAGGCGAGACCGACGCGCTGCGCGAGCGCGCACGCGCCACGGTGGAGGCGATCACCGAGCTGGCGCCGGCCGGGGCGCCGAGCCTGCCGAACGCCCTGCTCGAGCGCCAAGGCGCGCGAGGCCCGTGGCGGCGCGCGCACGTCGACATTTCGTTTCCGGTGGCCAACATCGGCGCCAACCTGCCGACCCTGGCCGCGACGGTGTCGGGCAACCTGTATGACCTGGGCGAGGTGACGGGGCTGCGGCTTGAGTCGCTGCAGGTGCCCGCGGCCTACCGCGCGCGCTTCGAGATGCCGCGCGCCGGCATCGCCGGCACACGGCGCGCGACCGGCGTGGCCAGCGGCGCGCTGGTCGGCACCATCATCAAGCCGAACGTGGGCCTGTCCGCGGCGCAGACGGCTGAGCTCGTCGGCCGTCTGTGCGCCGCGGGCGTCGACTTCATCAAGGACGACGAGGTGTGCGCCGATCCCGCGCATGCGCCGCTGGCCGAGCGCGTGCCGGCCGTGATGGCCGTCGTGCGCGCGCATCAGGCGCGCACCGGCAAGCATGTGATGGTGGCGTTCAACATCACCGACGAGACCGACGCGATGAAGCGGCATGCCGACCTCGTCGAACGCGAAGGCGGCTCGTGCGTGATGGCCAGCCTGAACTGGTGCGGGCACTCAGGCATCCAGACGCTGCGGCGGCACACGGGGCTCGCGCTGCATGGGCATCGCAACGGCTACGGCGCACTGTCGCGGCATCCGCTGCTGGGCATCTCTTTCCAGGCATACCAGACGCTGTGGCGCCTGGCGGGGGTGGACCACATGCACGTGCACGGGCTGCAGGGCAAGTTCTCGCAGCCGGACGGCGAAGTCATCGCGTCGGCGCAGGACTGCTTCACCCCCCTGACAGATGCGGCGGACGATCGCGTGATGCCGGCCTTTTCCTCGGGCCAATGGGCCGGCACCGTGCCGGCGACGTGGAAGGCCATCGGCAGCGACGACCTTCTGTTCATGGCCGGCGGCGGCATCCTCGCGCACCCCGACGGCGCGGCGGCCGGCGTGACGAGCATCCGCCAGGCATGGTCGGCCGCGCGCGCGGGCGTGCCGCTGGCGGACGCCGCCAAAGACCAGCCCGAACTCGCCCGCGCCCTCGCCTTCTTCGGCAAGCCATGAGGCCGCGTCCGTCGATCGTCTACTACGGCGACGACTTCACCGGCGCGACCGACACGCTCGGCACCGCGGCGCGCGCGGGGCTGCGTGCGCTGCTGTTCCTCCAAGTGCCCGACGCCGCGCGCCTCGACCGCGCGGGGCCGCTCGACGTGCTGGGCATCGCGGGCGCGGCGCGCGCCATGACGCCCGAGGAAATGCGCACCGAACTTCGCCCGGTGGCCGCCCTGTTCCGCTCACTGGACGCGCGCGTGCTGCACTACAAGACCTGCTCCACCTTCGACAGCGCGCCGCACATCGGCTCGATCGGCGCGGCCGTGCGTGCGTTGCGCGCGGCGGTGGAGCAGCCATGGACCGCCATCATCGGCGGGCAGCCGAACCTGGGGCGCTACTGCCTGTTCGCCAACCTGTTCGCAGCCGCGGGAAGCGGCGCGCAGGTGCACCGCATCGACCGGCATCCGACGATGAGCTGCCATCCGGTGACGCCGATGGACGAGTCGGATCTGCGGCTGCATCTGGCGAAGCAGGGGCTCGCGGATGTGCGTTCCATGCCGTTCACCGCGGCGTCGCGCGGCAGCGATGCGCTGGATGCCGCCTTGCGCCAGGCACTGCACTCGCCGCCAGCGGACGCGGTGCTCTTCGACGTGGCCGATGCGATGCAGTTGCGCGCCATCGGCCAGGTGCTGTGGACCAGGGCGCAAGCCGCCACGATGCTGGCCGCGGGGCCGAGCAGCGTGGTGGATGCGTTGTCGATGGCGATGGGCCCGTCACACCGGGACGGCGGCAGTCCACCGATGGCGCGTGACGGCGTTCCACCCGCCCAGGGCCCGGTGCTGGTGCTCGCGGGCAGCCTCTCGCCCGTGACCGCGCGGCAGGTGGCGGCCGCGAAATCGTTCGACGTCGTGTGGCTCGACGCACAGAAGCTGGCGCAACGCGGCGAAGCCGCCGTGGCCGAGCAGGCCGAACTGGTCATCGGCAGCCTGGCGCGCGGGCGCCACGTGCTGGCCTGCACGCGCGCGCCCGGCGCAACGCCATCGGGCGGCGGCCTGGACGCCCAGGCGCTGGCACGCGCGGGCGGCGACATGCTGGCCAAGGTGCTGGCGAGCGTGCCGCTCAAACGCATCGGCGTGGCCGGCGGCGACACCTCCAGCCACGGCGTTCAGGCGCTCGACGCGTGGGGACTGTCCTATGTCGCCGACATGGGCGCCGGCACCTCGCTGTGCCGCGTGCACAGCGACGACGCCGCGATCGACGGGTTGGAGATCATGCTCAAGGGCGGCCAGATGGGCGCGGAGGACGTGTTCGAGCGTCTGGTGCACGGCTTCGCCTAGAAGAGTGCGGACTTCAAGGGCGTCCGAGGGAGATTACGGTGCGTCAATGCATTCAGGACTTCTGCTCGTGGGGCAGATGGCACACCGCCTCGACGTTGTGGCCATCGGGGGCGATGACGAAGGCCGCGTAGTAGTGAGGATGGTAGTGCGCGCGCAGCCCCGGGGCCCCATTGTCCTGGCCGCCTGCCTCGATCGCCGCACGATGAAACGCATCGACCTGGCTGCGGTCCTGCGCCGTGAACGCAAGATGCAGCGCCACCGGGCGCTCGTCGCTCTCGTAGATCCAGAGCGAGGGCTTGCCGTTCTTTCCCAGGCCCACCCCGTGGGGCCCCTTCATCGCAACGCTCACGCCCAGCGGGGCCAGTGCGCGCAGGAAGAAGGCTTCGCTGGCCTCGCGGTCGCTCGCGCGGATACCGATGTGATCGAACATGAGAACGCCTTTGTCGAGGATATGAAGGTCTGCCTTGACGTTGTAGCCGCTGCCGTCCGGACCCGCTTTGCGATGGATCAAGCCGCACTGTGCGCCGTGCCGCCGACCGCCTGCGGCGTCAACGCGCGCGCTGCACGCGAACCGGCACCGACTTGTACGACGGCGTGCCGCTGCGCGGATCACGGTGCGACAGCGCGATCAGCACGTTGGCCTCGGGGTAGTAGGCTCCGCCCGATCCCCTGGGAATGTCGTAGGCCACCGCGGTGAGGTTCCTGAGCACGGCGCCGGGCGAGGCCGCCTCGCCTTCGAAGGGCACGGCTTCCAGGTCCACGCGGTCGCCCGGCGCCAGGCCTTGCGCGGCCAGGTCGTCGGGGTTCAGGAACACCACGTCCCGGCGCCCGAAGATGCCGCGGTAGCGGTCGTCGAAGCCGTAGATGGTGGTGTTGTACTGGTCATGGCTCCTGAGCGTGGCCAGGGTCAGCACCGCCGCGCCTGCCGCGCGCGGGTCCTCCTGGATGCCCGGCATGACGATGAACTGCGCCTTGCCCGAGGGGGTGTGCCAGATGCGCTGCGCAGGTCCGATCGGCAACCGGAAGCCGCCCGGCTGCCGGATGCGCAGGTTGTAGTCGGCGAACCCCGCCAAGACACCCTCAATGCCGTCGCGGATGCGGCCGTAGTCAGCCACCAGGGCATCCCAGTCGATGCCGTACCGGTCGCCCAGCACCGCCTTGGCGATGCCCGCGACGATGGCCGGCTCCGAACGCACCTGGTCCGACGGCGGCGGCAGGCGCCCGGTGGAGGCGTGCACCATCGACATGGAATCTTCCACGGTGATCGATTGCGCGCCGCCCGCCTGCAGGTCGAGTTCGGTGCGCCCGAGGCAGGGCAGCAGCAGGCTTTGCCTGGCGGTGAGCAGGTGCGATCGGTTGGGCTTTGTCGCGATGTGCACGACCATTTCCAGGCCGCGCATGGCCGCAAAGGTGCGCTGCGGGTCGGGCATGGCCACGGCCAGGTTGCCGCCCAGGCACATGAGGAATCTCGAGCGGCCCGCTTCGATGGCTTCGACGGCTTCGGCGGCGTCGTGCCCGGGCCGCGCGGGCGGCGTGAAGCCGTAGACCCGCTCGATGCCCTGGCGCAGCGCCAGCGGCGCCTTCTCGTCGATGCCCACCGTGCGGTTGCCCTGCACATTGGAGTGTCCGCGCACCGGGCAGATGCCCGCGCCGGGGCGCCCGTAGTTGCCGCGCAGCATCAGCAGGTTCGAGATCTGCTGCACGTTGTCGGTGCCCAGCCGATGCTGGGTGATGCCCATGCCGAAGGCGACGATGGTGGCCTTGGCTTTGCAGTAGAGCCTTGCCACATGCTCGAGCGACGCGCGGCTCAGGCCCGAGGCGCGCTCCACGTCGGCCCATTCGGTGGCGCGCAGGTCATCGGCCAGCGCCTCGAAGCCCTGGGTGTGCGCGGCGATGAAATCGCGGTCGAGCAGGCCCGCGCCGCCGGCGGCCAGGTCGTCGTCATCGAGGGCCAGCACGGCCTTCATGACGCCCTTGAGCGCGGCGGCGTCCCCGCCGACCTTCACCTGCAGGTAGTCGCTGGCAATGTCGGTCGCGCTGAAGGTGACCATCTCCAGCGGGTCCTGCGGCGCCGCGAAGCGTTCCAGCGCGCGCTCGCGCAGCGGGTTGAACACCACGATCGGTGCGCCGCGCCGTGCGGCCGCATGCAGCGTGGTCATCATGCGCGGATGGTTCGTGCCGGGGTTGTGCCCCATGGAGATGATCAGGTCGGCATGGTCGAAGTCTTCCAGCGACACCGTGCCCTTGCCGATGCCGATCGACTGCGGCAGGCCCACGCTGGTGGCTTCGTGGCACATGTTCGAGCAGTCGGGAAAATTGTTGGTGCCGTAGGCGCGCGCGAACAGCTGGTAGAGGAACGCCGCTTCGTTCGACGCGCGGCCCGAGGTGTAGAACTCCGCCATGTCGGGCGAGGGAAGCGCGTTCAGCACCTTCGCGATGCGCGCGCAGGCTTCGTCCCATCCGATCTGCACGTAGCGGTCCGTGGCCGCGTCGTAGGCCATCGGGTGCGTGAGGCGGCCCAGGTCCTCGATGTCGTGGTCGCGCCAGCCCAGCAGCTCGCTCACGGTGTGGCGCTGGAACACCTCGGGCGTGGCGCGCTTGCGCGTGGCTTCCCAGGTCACGGCCTTGGCGCCGTTCTCGCAGAACTCGAAGGCCGAGGTGTGCTTCGGGTCGGGCCACGCGCAGCCGGGGCAGTCGAAGCCGTCGGGCTGGTTGTTGCGCAGCATGATGCGCGTGCCCGAGACGGCGCTCATCTGGCCGTGGATGGCCTTGGCGACCGAGCCCAGCGCGTCCCAGCCTCCGGCGGGGTGTTCGTACTGGCGGATGCCTGCGTCGGCGGAGCGGGTCATGACGTTGTCCTTGGGCGGATTGGAGTGTTCAGTTGCTGCACACGATGCGAAGCGTGCGCGCGGGAAGTCGGTGGCGACCGTGTGCCATCGTGCGGGTTGCCGCTTGCAGCGCGGTTTCATGAAGGCGGCGACATGTTTCATCTGTAGCGCGGCGCGACATTCGCCACGTGCACGGCAACACGGAATTGCATCTGCAACATGGCCGCCTGAAATGAAATGACCCGGCAACCGGCCCGGCGCAAAGTGCATCCATGGGCCACCGGCCAAGCATCAGCCGGCGGTCCATCCACCCTCTCCGATGCGACCGATACAACCTGCAGGCACTTCCATGTCCATGACACCTGAATCCACCATCGCCCGCCGCCAGGCGCCCTTGCACACGCCGACCGCGCTTGGCGCCGAGGCCCGGCGCGACATCGGCGGCGGCCTTGCCGCCCTGCTGGCGGACAGCTTCGCGCTGTACCTGAAGACCAAGAACTTCCACTGGCACATGTCGGGCCCGCACTTTCGCGACTACCACCTGATGCTCGACGAGCAGTCGGACCAGATCTTCGCCATGACCGACCCCATCGCCGAGCGCGCCCGCAAGCTGGGAGGCACCACGCTGCGCTCGATCGGCGACATCACGCGCCACCAGCGCCTGTCGGACAACGATGCGCCGTTCGTCACCCCGGCCGACATGCTGGCCGAGCTGCGCGAGGACAACCTGCGCCTGGTCGACTTCATGCGCGCCACGCACGGCATGTGCGACGGCTACGGCGACGTGGCCACGGCCAGCCTGCTGGAGGTCTGGATCGACGAGACCGAGCGCCGCGCATGGTTCCTGTTCGAGAGCGGCCGCCAGGGCTGAACGGACGATGGCACCGGGACGCAAGGGCCCGGTGCGCGCCGCCTCAGTGCAGCACCTGCACCTGCGGCTCGAACACGTAGCCCGCCCCGCGCTCGGTGCGGATCATCTTCGGCGCCGAGGCATCGATCTCGATCTTGCGGCGCAGCCGCAGGATCTGCACGTCGATGGAGCGGTCGTACACCTCGGCGCCATGCAGGCGCGACAGCTCCAGCAGCTGGTCGCGCGAGAGCACGCGCTGGGGCTGCTCGCACAGCGCCAGCAGCAGGTTGAATTCGCCGTTGCTCAGTTCCACGCGCTGCCCCTCGGGCGAGGTCAGCCGGCGCGCCAGCAGGTTCAGCTCCCAGCCCGCGAAGCGGTAGGCCCGGCGCTTGGTGCTGCGCCCGGCCGGCGCCGCCTCGGTGCGCGCCTGATAGCGGCGCAGCACGGCGCGGATGCGCGCGAGCATTTCCCGGTTGCTGAAGGGCTTGGTGACGTAGTCGTCGGCGGCGATCTCCAGGCCCATGACACGGTCGGCCTCGTCCTGCTTGCCGGTGACGATGATCACCGGCAGCTCGCTGGTGTCGCGCAGGCCGCGCGCCAGCTGCATGCCATCCTCCCCGCCCAGGCGCAGGTCGAGCAGCACCAGGTCGATGACCGTCTCCTGCAGCACCGCGGTCATCTCGGCGCCGCTGGCCACGGCCGTCACCTGGAATTCGTTCTCCGTCAGGTACGCGGACATCAGCTCGCGCAGTGCCGGGTCGTCGTCGACCACGAGGATGTGGGGTGCAGCAGTGTTCATGGCGCCCGAAGCGTAATTCAATTGGTCCTACGGGCGCCTACCGGCACATTACAAATGAAATGAAGCGCCGCCGATCTGACATCGCCCCGGCACCTGCGTCGGCGCCAATACGTTCCTGGGGCGCTGGAGCGCCGGCACGAACAGGGACTGATTTCATGTCGAACATCATGGTTTTCGAGGAAGATGGCGCGATGCGCGTGCTGATCTCCGAATGGCTGGGCAGCGAGGGACACCGGGTCCGCTCGCTGCCGCGGCATGGCGCCGCGCTCGACGCCGCGGCCGACCCCACGGTCGACCTCGTCGTGCTCGACCTGCCGCATCCGCGCTCGCGCAGCGGCGACGCCTTGCGCGCCGTGCAGGCGGTGCACGCCGCGTATCCGCGCTCGGCGGTCGTCGGCATCTCCGCGCAGGTGGCGCGCAGCCTGGGCGACACCTCGGAGGTCACCCGGGCGCTGGGGGTCAGCCGACTGCTCGCCAAGCCCTGCTCCCGGGAAGAGCTGCTGGGCGCCGTCGCGGCCGCCCTCGCCGCATGACGTCGAGCGAGCGGCTGCGACAGCGGATCATCGCGGCGGGCGTGGTGCTGGTGGCGGCATTCGCCGGCTCGGCGGTCTATGACGGCTGGCGCCTGCATCAGCAGATCACCTTCGCGACCGAACGCGAGCTCGGCAACCTCGCCAAGGCCCTGGCCGAGCAGGGCGCCCGCAACCTCCAGGCCGTCGACCTGCTGCTGCGCGACACCGGCGAGTGGTGGGAGACCACCGGCCGTGCGCTGGCGCCCGAAGCCGTCGCGGAGGCGCTCGCCTCGCGCGTGGTGGGCGTGTCGCAGGTCAGCGTGCTGACGGTGGTCGACGCCCAGGGCCGGCAGCGGCACCGCTCGCGCGTCACGGGCGAGCCGCTGGCCGACGTCTCGGACCGGCCGTACTTCCAGCACCAGCGCCAGGGCTCCGCGGACGGCCTGTTCATCAACGAGCCGGTCGTCACGCGCACCGACGGGCGCCCCGCACTGGTGGTGTCACGCCGGCTCACGGCGCCGGGGGGCGGCTTCGACGGGGTCGTCACCGCCATCGTCACCTTGCAGGAACTGCAGGCCGCCTATTCGGCCCTGGCGCTGGGGGAAGGCAGCGCGCTGCTGCTCACGCTGGACGACGGCACGCTGGTGGTGCGCCAGCCGGAGGAGCCCGGCATGCCCAGCGGCCAGCGCTTTCCGGAACTCACGGCGCTGCGGGGCGCCCCGCTGATCGACCGCTCGGTGAGCCCCGTCGACGGCAGGGCCAAGCTGGTCGCCGCCGTGGGCCTGGGCAAGCGGCCGCTGACCCTGACCATCACGCGCGACGAACACCATGCGCTGCGCCCCTGGCACGACGAGATGCGAAGCGCCATCGTGCGCACGCTGCTGCTCGCGACGCTGGTGGTGCTCACGATCGCCGGGCTGTTGCGCCAGCTGCGGCGCCTGGAAGCCGGCGAGGCCGAGAAGGCGGCACTGCAGGCGCGGCTGCAGAAGGCCCAGCGGCTGGAGTCGCTGGGCACGCTGGCCGGTGGCATCGCCCACGACTTCAACAACATCCTGGGCGCGATCCTCGGTTTCGGCGAGATGGCCCAGCAGCATGCCGAGCCCGGCAGCGACATGCGCCGCTACATCGACCGCGTGATGCAGGCCGGCGCGCGCGCGCGCGTGCTGGTGCGCCGCATTCTCGAGTTCAGCCGCAGCGGCGTGGCCGAGCGCCTGCCGGTGAACATCCAGGCCGTGGTGGAAGAGGCCCTGGCGATGCTGCGCCCGACATTGCCCGAGGCCATCCGCATCGACACGCGGCTGGAGGCCGGCACGGCCGCCGTGCTGGGCGACGGCACGCAACTGCACCAGGTGGTGATGAATCTGTGCACCAACGCCGCCCAGGCGCTGGGCGACGGCGGCAGCATCGTGGTCGGGCTGGATCGCGCCACCTCGAGCGTGGCGCAGCCGATGCTGCATGGCGAACTGGCTCCTGGCACCTACGTGCGGCTGGTGGTCGCCGACACCGGCGCGGGCATGCCGCCCGAGGTGCTGCAGCGCGCCTTCGATCCCTTCTTCACCACCAAGAAGCTGGGCGAAGGCACGGGCCTGGGACTGTCGATGGTGCACGGCATCGTCACCGACCTGGGCGGCGCCATCGACATCGAGTCCGAGCCCGGCCACGGCACGCGCGTGACGGTGTGGCTGCCAGTGTGCGGCGAGTCCGAGGCGCCGCCCGCGCGCGCCGACCCGGCCTGGCCGCGCGGCAACGGGCAGGTCGTGATGGTGGTGGACGACGAGCGGCCGCTGGTCGAGCTGGCCGAGGAACTGCTGGCCGAGCTGGGCTACGAGCCGGTCGGCTTCGATTCGAGCGAACGCGCGCTGGAGGCCTTCCTGGCCGACCCGCAGCGCTTCGATGCGGTGCTCACCGATGAGATGCTCCCCGGCATGGCAGGCAGCGAGCTCGCCGCCAGGGTGCTCGCCCTGCGTCCCGGCCTGCCGGTGATCCTGGCCAGCGGCAATGTCGGTGCGGCGCTCGAGCAGCGTGCGCGCGAGGCCGGCGTGGTCGCGCTGCTGCGCAAGCCGCTGGGCTTGCAGGAGCTCGCGGAAAGCCTTGCTCACGCGCTGGACGCACGCTGACGGCGCGCGATGGACTGAGAGCTTGCAGGGCGCATTACGGCTGAAACAGGCACACCGCCCGCTGCAATGCCCGCGCAACACGCGGCGTCGACAGTGAAGGCTCCATTCACCCCCAGGAGTTCTTCATGAGCAGCATCACCACCGCCGACGGCACCGAGATCTACTACAAGGACTGGGGCAGTGGCCAGCCCGTCGTGTTCAGCCACGGCTGGCCCTTGTCTTCCGACGCCTTCGAGGACCAGATGTTCGCGCTGGCCTCGCAAGGCTTTCGCTGCATCGCGCACGACCGCCGCGGCCACGGCCGTTCCAGCCAGCCCTGGCAGGGCAACGACATGGACACGTACGCCGACGACCTGGCCGAACTGGTGAAGAAGCTCGACCTCAGGGACGCCATTCACGTCGGCCACTCGACTGGCGGTGGCGAGGTCGCGCGCTACATCGGCCGCCACGGCACCGCGCGCGTGGCCAAGGCCGTGCTCATCGGCGCCGTGCCGCCGCTGATGGTCAAGACGCCCGCCAACCCGGGCGGCACACCGCTGGCGGCCTTCGACCAAATCCGCACCGCCGTGCTGGCCGACCGCTCGCAGTTCTGGAAGGACCTGAGCATGCCCTTCTACGGCTTCAACCGCCCGGGCGCGAAGGTGTCCGAAGGGGTGCGCGAATCGTTCTGGCAGCAGGGCATGGCGGCAGGTATGCCGGCCTCGTATTTCTGCGTCAAAGCGTTCTCGGAAACCGACCTCAGCGAGGACCTGAAGAAGTTCGATGTGCCCACCCTCATCCTCCACGGCGACGACGACCAGATCGTGCCCATCGCCGACTCGGCGCTGCTGTCGGCGAATCTGGTGCAGGGTGCGGTGCTGAAGGTCTACCAGGGCGCGCCGCACGGCATGTGCACCACGCGCAAGGATGACGTCAACAGCGATCTGCTGGCGTTCGCGCAGGGCTGAACGCGGCGCGAGGTGGCCGCAGGGGCATCCCGCCGCGGGCGCTGCCCCAGGTCCTGGCAGCAGCTGCGGCGCGCCATGAATGACCTGCAATGTCATGAATACTGATAAATATTGTCCTTTCTAGACATGGTGAAGACGCCGAAGATTCGGTCGAACGCGTACCGGAGCTCTCCGGCGCAAGCACCCGCATCCAACGATCGCCGCCATTCTGGAAGGACTTCGAATTGATCCATTTCGACCATCTTTGCCTCGCAACGCCCAACGTCTACGAATCCACCTTCAGGCTCAGCCAGGAGACGGGCCTGGGCAACTACGACGGGGGCTTTTTTCCGCTCTACGGCGTCGGCCATCGCGTGGTGCCCTTGGCGCCGGACGTGTACATCGAGCTTGAAAGCATCGTGGACCAGCGAAAGCTGCGAGACGGCGTTCCCTTCACGGCCTTCATGGCGCGCCAGACGCAGGCGGGCGAACGCTTCATCGGCTGGTGCCTTCGCGCGGACACCCGCGACGAACTCGACGCGTTCGCCGCGCACCATCGCACCACGGTGGACGAGCGCACGACCGGCAAGGACGCCGGGCGCCAGATGATGAACGGGACGCGCGGCTTCGCGCTGCAGACACCCAGCGCTCTCACGGCATGGCCGTCGGGCAAGCCCAACCTGTATTTCAAGCCCGACGCGGGCACGCATGCGGCGAGCCTGCCGGTCGTTCCGGGATCGGGTACCACCCACGGGCGCGGCATCGCGTGGATCGAGATCGGCGAGTCCGAGACGGCGCTGGCCGCATGGCTGGGCGATGTGGCCTCGCCGCGCGGCTTTCCCTTCGAGATCCGCTACAACGGCGGCCCCGCGGGCTTCTACGCCGTCGGCGTGGACACGGACCAAGGCGTCAAGGAAATCCGGCGCGCCGCCGTGCAACTGGAGGCCCCATGAAGGCGCTGCTTCGCGCCCGCGGCGTGCTGGCGCTGGCGGCGGCGCTGTTCGCGGCGGGCCTCGCACAGGCCCAGGTGGCCTACCCGAGCCGTCCCGTCTCGATCGTCATCGGCTACCCGGCGGGCGGCAGCGTCGACGCCGTGGGGCGCGCCGTGGCCGACGGCCTCGCCAGGCAGCTGGCCGCCCCCGTCGTGGTCGAGAACCTGGGCGGTGCCGCCGGGGCCATCGGCGTGCAGCGTGTCGTCAACGCCGCGCCCGACGGCCACACGCTGGTCTTCGGCTCCAGCAGCGAATTCGTCGCCACGCAGCTGCTCAATCCGGCCCAGAAATACGACGCCTCGAAAGACCTGGTGCCCGTGGGCTACGTGGGTGCCATTCCGCTGGTGCTGGTCGCATCCACGCAAAGCGGCGTGAAGACGCTCGAGCAGTTCGTCTCGGCCGTGAAGGCGAACCCGGGCAAGTACAGCTACGGGACCTCGGGCATCGGCTCGATGCTGCACTTCTCGGGCGAGCTCGTGAAGAAGCAGGCGGGGCTGTCGATCACGCACATTCCCTATCGCGGCGCGAGCAACATCGGCAGCGACCTGGCCGGCGGCTCGATCGAGTTCGCATTCCTCGGGCCTGGGGCCGCCAAGCCCTTCATCGACAGCGGTCGCATCGTGCCGGTCGCGGTGACCAGCGCGCAGCGCATCGCCCTGCTGCCCGCCGTTCCCGCGCTGGGCGAGCATCCCGCGCTCAAGGGCTACGACCTGGTGGCCTGGTATGCACTGATGGCGCCGCGCAAGACACCGCCGGACATCGTCGCCAAGCTCCAGGCCGCACTGAAGGACACCTTGCGCGAACCGGCCGTGCGCCAGCGCCTGGAGCTGATCGGCGTCGTGGTCGGCCGCGGCGACGAGAACCTTGCGCAGATCATGACGAAGGACGAGGGCCAGTATCGGCGCATCGTCGAGTTCGCGGGCATGCGCCAGTAGGACGCGGGCCTCGCGCGGCTCGAGCCCCGCGCGACGCTTCAACCGCCGTTGCGGGCAGCAGCGAAGATGGCCGCCCTCGACTGCGAGACCCTCTGCGCGGTGCGGCCCGCGTCATGGTTCAGCAGCCGCCCGCCGGACAGCAGCGCCTGTCCGTCCACGAACACCGTGTCGATCTCCCGCGCGCTGGTCTGCAGCAGGAGGTGGGCGCACAGATCGTCCGCGATCGAGTCGCCGAA
The DNA here is from genome assembly GCF_058809745.1 of Variovorax sp. MPBD4-3. NCBI lineage: Bacteria > Pseudomonadati > Pseudomonadota > Betaproteobacteria > Burkholderiales > Comamonadaceae > Variovorax > Variovorax sp. MPBD4-3. The sequence continues at coordinate 135,584 of NZ_JBXASW010000002.1, read as the reverse complement.
CAGGCCCTTACGAACGAGCACGATGTCCGCGCGCTTGCCTGCCTTGAGCGAGCCGATCCGGTCGGCCATGCCCAGGACCTGCGCACAGCCGATGGTCGCGCGGCGGATCAGGTCGGCGGGCCGCAGCAGGGGCATGCCGGGACGCACCGCAGGCCGGCGGCCGGTGACTTCCTCGCGGGCACGCGCCGTCAGGCCGTCGATGAAACCCTGCACGGCGTACATCACGCGCAGCTGCATCATGGGGTCCGAGGCCACGTGGCATGGGACGTCGCAGCCGAACACCACCGGCACACCGTGCTCGGCGGCGCGTCGCACCACGTCGGCGGGCGTGCCCTGCACGTCCGCCGAAGGCGTGAAGCACAGCGGCATCGCGCTGCGCGCCATGCGCCGCAGCTCCTCGTCGGTGAGCAGGTTGCCGTGGATGCCCAGCAGATCGGGCCCCAGCAGACCCTGGTCGTCCAGCGCCGCGACGTCGCCCCGGGCGTTCAGGTGAATGCAGCTCGCAGCGCCCAGCGCGCGAGCGAACGCAAGCTGGCCGGCCACGTTCGCCGTCCCGATCGATTCGATGCCGAAGTTCACCGTGGTGCGGCTGCCCGGATCGTCGAAGCGCTCGAACACCCGCCGCGCATCCGCGAAGCGCGCGGCCTCGCTGTCGAAGGCGTCGGGCAGTTCGCTCATGAACGAGTAGGTGAAGACGTGCCGGATGCCGGACTCGCGCAGCCCCTCGATCGCGGCGTCGGCATAGCCGGGCGCGCGGATGTTGTGGCAATAGTCGACCACCGTCGTCGTGCCATAGGAAAGCATCTCGTGGCCGCCGACACAGCCTGAATTGAAGTTGTCGACCGGCTGAAAGTAACGCCGCAGCGGCAACAGCCGGGTGAAGTAGTTGCCCGTCCACAGGTCGGGCACATAGCCGCGAAGCACCGTCTGCCACATGCAGTTGTGCGCATCGATGAGGCCCGGCAGCGCGATCATGCCGCTCGCGTCCACCACCGCCGCGCCCTCGCAGCTCGGCCCATGGCTGGACGCGATGTCCGGCGCGACCCGCACGATGGCGCCGCTGTCGATCAGGATGTCGCATCCCCGGATCTCGCCGCACGCATCCTCCATGGTGATGACGTCGGCGTTGCGGATCAAGGTCCTCTGGTTCATGGGATCATTTCCGTCGCGTGGCGCTCGCCTTGACGCGTCAGGCGCCTTTGTTTATCGTCCGATCACTTTGAGGCGGGCGAGATAATTTGTCAATCGATCAATAAACCAGGGACATCCCGACCCACATGGCCACCAGCAAGCCCCCCGGGGTCCAAGACAGCGCGGCGCCGCCGGCGCGAAGGCGCCTCGCGCCAGAGGACCGCGAACACCAGATCGTGCAGGCGGCGACCGCGTTCTTCGCGCGCAAGGGCTTCGATGCCAGCACCCGCGAACTGGCCGGCGAGCTCGGCATCACGCAGCCCCTGCTCTACCGCTACTTTCCCACCAAGGAGGCGCTGGTCGACCGCGTCTACGAGGACGTGTTCGTGCGGCGCTGGAACCCGGAATGGGAAGAATGGCTGGCGGACCGCTCGGTGCCGCTGCCCGAGCGGCTCAAGCGCTACCTGAAGGACTACGCGCGCTTCGTGCTGCGCGGGGAATGGGTGCGCATCTTCATCTACGCGGGCCTCAGCCGCGGCGGCATCAACCAGAAATACCTCGCGCGCCTGCGCGAGCGGCACTTCGTGGTGATTGCCCGCGAGCTGCGTCACAGCCACGGCATTCCCGAACCGCGCAACGCCCAGGAAGAAGACGAGGAGGTCGAGCTCGTCTGGGCCATGCATTCGAGCGTCTTCTACATCGGCGTGCGCAAGTGGATCTACGAATTGCCCACGCCCAGGAATCTCGAGCGGCTCATCGACATGCGTGTCGATGCCTTCATTGCCGGCGTGCCGGTGGTGCTGAAGGCGCAACGGTCCTGAGCGCGACTGCAGGCCGTGCGGCCGCGCACCGCACGCTCAGCGCTTGGAGGCACGGCCTCGCGCGCCCTCGCCACGCCCGCGCACCGGCCGCGCCGCGCTGTGCTTCGGCGGCGCCGCGCGGCGCACGCGCGCAGGGTGCGGCACGTGCGGCAGCGCATCGAGAAAGCGCTGCGCCGCGGGCGACACGGCCTCCGGCCGCCAGACGATCCGGTACTCGGTCTGCATCTCCAGCAGCGGCAGCGGCCGCGCGACGATCATTTCGCCGGCGAACTGCACCAGGCTTTCCTGCGCCGCGCACAACCCGAACTCGTTGGCCACCAGCGCGAGCGCCGAGACGATGTCGCCCGCCACGCAAGCCACGCGCGGCTCGAACCCCAGCCGGCGGCAGGCCGTCATGAATTTCGCGCGCAGCGAGGGCCCGCTGCGTTCGGGCGTCACCACCCACTGCGCGTCGACGAGCATCTGCAAGGGGATATCGGCCACCGCGACGAGCGGGTGCCGCTTGGGCATGAGCAGCACGTAGTTCTCGGTGCTGTACAGGCGCGACGCCAGCGAGGGATCGGTCACCTCCTGCGTCTGCACGGCGAAGTCGAGCCGGCCGCGTCGCAGGGCCTCGAGCTGCTGAAGCTCCTCCGCGCCCTCGAACTGGAAGGCGATCGAGGGATGGGCGAGCTGCACCTGCCGCGCCGTGCCGGGGATGATGCCGTTGTAGAGCGCGCCGGCCATGTGGCCGATCACCACCGTGCCGCCGATGCCGTCGGCCCTGCGCTGCAGGTCGCGCATCAGGGTCTCGTTGCTTCGCAGCAGCTCGCGCGCATTCGCCAGCAGCTCGCGACCGGCGTTGTTCAGGCGCAGCGAGCGGCCCACCCTTTCGAACAGCGCGAAGCCCACGCGCGCCTCGAGCTGCAGGATGGTGCGGCTCAGGGGCGACGCCGAAATGTGCAGGGCCTCGGCCGCACGGGAGATGCTTTCGTGCTCGGCCACGCTGACGAATTGGCGGAGCATCCGAAGTTCGATCAGATGCATAGGGGTGGTCTTGGGGCGGTCCAGCGGGAAGGCCGAATTCTAGGCACGGGTCTCATGTTCCGCCCGTGGCGGGGGTGATGGGAGCGACGGGTGCGGCGGTGTCCAGCGCCACGGGCACCGACTGGCGAACGAGCTCGAGGAACTGGCGCAGCTTGGCGGGATAGAAGCGTGCGGGCGGGTACGTGAGAAACACGGGCAGCGGCGGTGCCTGCCAGTCGGGCACCACCTCGACGAGCTCGCCGCGCGCCAGGTCGTCCTTGAAGAGCCAGCTGGACCCGACGCACACGCCCAGGCCGTTGAGCGCCGCGCTGCGCAGCGCGAACAGGCTGTCGGTGATCATGCGCGGGGCGATCGCCAGCTGCTGCCGCTCGCCGGTGGACGTGTGCACCAGCATCAGCTCGTTGCGGTAGAAGGTGCGCAGCGCCAGCCAGGGCCAGTCCGCCAGCATGCCGGCGTGCGTGGGGGTGGGCCTCCCGGCCAGCACGCTCGGGGCCGCCACTGCGATGCGCGGCACTTCGGAGAGCTTGCGCGCCACCACCATCGGATCGGTCACCTCCCCGACATGGATGGCGCAATCGACGCCCTCGGCAACGAAGTCGGGCTGCCTGTCGTGGAGCAGCCATTCGACGGACACCCGCGGGTAGCGGCGCAGGTATTCGGCCAGCGGACGCACCAGCAGCGCCTGTCCGAAGGCGTGCGGCACGACCACGCGCAAAGTCCCTTCGGGTTCGTTGTCGACGCCGCGCATTTCGGCGTCGAACGCATGCCAGTCGGCCAGCATCGCCTTGGCCCGCTCGAAACACCGCTCGCCGTCTTCGGTGAGCTTCATCGCGTGGGTCGACCGCTGCAGCAGCTTCACGCCGAGCCAGAGTTCCAGGGCCTGCAGCCGGCGGCTCACCGTCGGCTGGGTCGAGCCCAGCTGCACGGCCGCCGCGGAAAGGCTGCCAGCCTGCACGATGTGGACGAAGGTCTGCAGCAGCTCCACGCGGTCGCTGCTGGAAGCGGTGATGTGATCGGGCCGCGTGGATGCCATGAATCCCTCTTTTATACGTCGCGCGAATAAACGTTGTTCGCTCCACGATGCTACCAATCGCCTGCAAGCGGCGTCAGACTTGCGGCATCGAAACGTTTAAGGGTTAACACCATGTCCCATATTCAAGATGTGCATGCATCGGCCGCTCCGGGAGTCCGGCCGGCCGAACCGGCAGGACTCGCGCCCTCGCTCACCTGGATGCTGGCGGCCGGCGCCGGCCTGTCGGTGGCGTCGCTCTACTACAGCCAACCCATGCTGGGCGTGCTGGGCGCGGACATCGGCGCCTCGACGCAGGCCGTGGGCCTGCTGCCGACGCTCACCCAGTTCGGCTACGCGATGGGCATCCTGCTGCTGGCGCCGCTGGGCGACCGCCGCGACAGGCGCACCATCATCCTGATCAAGGCCGCCGTGCTGTGCGCCGCGCTGTTCATGGCCGCGCTCTCGCCTTCCATCTCCACGCTCTTCGTCGCCAGCCTGGTGATCGGCCTGGCCGCCACGATGGCGCAGGACATCGTGCCGGCAGCGGCCACGCTCGCGCCGGAAACGCATCGCGGCAAGGTCGTCGGCACGGTCATGACAGGGCTGCTGTCCGGCATCCTGCTCTCGCGCGTGGTCAGCGGGTTCGTCGCCGAGCACTGGGGATGGCGCGCGATGTTCGCGGTGGCCGGCGTGAGCATCGCCGTGGTCGGCCTGGTCGCCTGGAACCGGCTTCCGCGCTTCAAGGCGACCACGCACCTGTCGTACCTCGCGCTGCTGCGCTCGCTCGGCGCGCTGTGGCACCGGCATGCCGAACTGCGTCGTGCGACCTGGTCGCAAGGCCTGTTGTCCGTCGGGTTCAGCGCCTTCTGGTCGACCTTGGCAGTCATGCTGCACGCGGCGCCCTTCAACCTCGGCGCCGCAGCAGCGGGCGCTTTCGGCCTGGCGGGTGCCGCTGGCGCGCTGATCGCACCGGTGGCAGGGCGCGTCGCGGACCGCCGCGGTCCGGCACTCGTCACCCGGCTGGGCGCAGCGCTGGTCGTCGGGTCGTTCGCGGTCATGGGACTGTCGTTGTTCATGGCGCCGGGTGCGCAGCTCTGGGTGCTCGTCGCGAGCACCGTCGGCTTCGACCTCGGCATCCAGGCCGTGTTGATCGCCCACCAGTCGATCGTCTACGGCATCGATCCGGGCGCACGGAGCCGGCTCAACGCGGTGCTGTTCACCGGCATGTTCATCGGCATGGCCATCGGATCCGCGCTGGCGGCGGTGCTGTTCGCGCATTTCGGGTGGATGGCGGTCACGGCCCTGGCCACGGCCTCCGCACTCGCGGCCCTCGTCCTGCGCATGGCGCGCTGAGGGCTCGCATGTCAGGCCCGCTCGATGCGCACGGCGGCGCGCCGGTCGCTGGCACCCAGCAGCCCCGCGCGCCGCATCCCGCGACTCGCGACGAAAACCAGCGCGGCGCCCAGCAGTGCCGCGATGGCGAGGAACAGCAGCCCCGCGTCGTAGGAACCCGTGCGGTCCTTGAGGTAGCCGATGAAGTACGGGCTGAACATGGAGCCGACGATGCCGAAGGAGTTGACGTAGGCGAAGACGACGGCCGCCGTCTTGCCCCTGACACCGATCGCGGTCAGCTGCCAGATGCAGATCGGGCCGCTGACCAGGCCGGCCGTCAGCAGCGACAGCCCGAGGATCGACGCGTAGAGATTGCGCACGCTCACAAGGACGGCAATGCCCACCGCGGCCGTGACGAAAGAGGCAATCGCGTGCCAGACGCGTTCGTTCGTCTTGTCGGAATGCGCGACCCAGAACCAGTACAGCGTCATCCCGATGATGCTCGGTATGGCGGACAGCAAGCCGACCTGCACGGTCGACAGCGTGGTGCCGAAGAGGCGCCCGAATTCCTGCACGATCTGCGGCGTGAAGATCAGGCTTGCGTAGAAGCCCATCTGCGCCGTCGCATAGGCGAGCGACAGCAGGACGAGGTGCGGTTGCAGCAGCGTTGCGCGCAAGGGCTTTTCGGCATGCGCAGACACGGCGACGCCATCGGACTCCCTGGCGGCGATGACCTCGCGCTTTTCCGCGTCCGTGAGCCAGTCGGCATCTTCGGGCCTGGAGGTCAGGTAGCGGGCGGAGTAAAAGCCCAGCAGCACGGGCAGCAGACCCTCGACGAACAGCATGATCCGCCAGCCCGAGAAGCCCATGAGGCCGTCGGCGTACTGCACGATGGCCGCCGACATCGGCGTGCCGACGATCACCGCCCAGGGCAGGACCAGGATCACGAGCATGCGCCCGCGCATGCTCGGCGGAAACCACAGTGCCAGGCAATAGATCAGCCCCGGGAAAAGTCCCGCCTCCGCGAAGCCCAGGAGCATGCGCACCGCGACGAGTTGCCAGCCGTTCTGCACGAAGGCGGTGCAGGCCGAGATCAGCCCCCAGGTGACCATGATCCGCGTGAGCCAGACGCGCGCGCCGATCCTGTGCAGGATGATGTTGCTGGGAATCTCCAGCAGCAGGTAGCCGATGAAGAACAGGCCGGCGGCCAGGCCGAAGACCTGCTGGGAGATGCCCAGTTCCGCATTCATGCGCAGGGCGGCCGTGCCGATGTTGATGCGGTCCAGGTAGGCCATGGTGTACATCAGCATCAGGATCGGGACGATGCGCCGGATCACCTTTCGCTGGACGGACGCGGAAAGAGTAGCAGTCATTTCGTAAGCCAATAACGTCGGGAAGTTGGCGAGCGAGGCTCGCATTCGAGGTCCGCCGGTCCTGTCCGAAGCGCGGCGTTGATCAAATGATCAATGTCGCCTTGACGTCCGAAAAGGACAATATTTCTCTGCGTGTCGGACTTTTCGGGTCTGATCCGGGCGCCCTACGAATCCGGGCTCATCCGTGCGCGCCGAGCCTCCGCTCCCTGGGCACAGCCACGCGGCGCAAGCTATCGACCGATCACCAAGGAAGCGCGGGCCACGCACCGCCGATCCGGGAAAACCCGTCCTCTCCCGCCTCGATTCGGTCTTGCCGCAGTGCCTTTCAGCGAATACTATTGATCAATCGATCATTAAAAAGACACTGACGATCGACGCAGGACGAGTTCCACCCCCACAGATCGGAGACACCATGACCATCGACCGCAGGCGCTTCATCGCCACCGCCGCCACTGCCGGCGCCACGCTCGGCCTGCCCGTGCTGGCGCGCGCCCAGGGCGCAGCCGAACCCTTGCGCCTGGGGCTGCTGACGGCCAAGACCGGCCCGTTCGCCTCGGGCGGCCTCGACATGGAGCGCGGGCTGCAGGCCTACCTCGCCGCCAACGGGCAGATGCTGGGCGGGCGCAAGGTCGAGCTGATCGTCGCCGACACCGGCGGCGTGCCGTCGACGGCACGCACCAAGACACAGGAACTCGTCGAGCGCGAACGCGCGCAGGTGTTGATGGGCCCGCTGGCCGCGTTCGAGGCGCTGGCCACCGACGACTACATGCGCGCCCGCAAGATCCCGGTGTTCCCGGTGGCAGCGGCCGAAGACATGACGCAGCGCAAGGCCAGCCCCTGGCTGTTTCGTGCAAGCTCGACGTCGGCGCAATGCGCCCATCCGCTGGCCGACTACTGCGCGAAGAAGCTCAAGTACAAGCGCATGGTGCTCGTGGCGGACGACATCGCGTACGGACACGAGATGACCGCGGGTTTTCAGCGGGTCTTCGAGGAGGCGGGCGGCAAGGTCGTGCAGAAGCTCTTCCCGCCCCTGACCGCGCCCGACTACGGCACCTTCCTCGCGCAGCTCAGCCGCGAGGCCGACGCGGTGTTCCTCGGCTTCGCCGGCTCCAACGGCTTTCGCTTCATCCGGCAGTTCAACGAGTACGGCCTGCGGGGCAAGCTCGCGCTGGTCGGCGGCATGACCGCACTCGACGAGGCCGTGCTTCGCAACATGGGCGACGAGGCCTTGGGCATCGTCACGGTGAACTGGTACTCGGCCGAACTCGCCAACCCGGTCAACGCTGCGTTCGTCGCGTCTTTCCGCAAGGCCTACAGCTACGACCCCGGTTTCTATGCGGCCTGCACCCACGTCAGCGCCTCGGTGCTCGATGCGGCACTGGCACCCATGAAGGGCAAGGCCTTCGACAAGGAGCAGCTGCGCGCGTCGCTGCAGCAGACCCAGGCGATGACGGCACGCGGCCCGGTGAAGTTCGACAGCTACGGCAACGTGGTGGGCAACGTCTATGTGCGAAAGGTCGAGCGCAAGGAAGGCCGGCTGGTCAACAGCATCGTCGATACCTACGACAACGTAAGCCAGTTCTGGACCTACGACCCGAAGAAGTTCCTGGCCGAACCGGTCTATTCGCGCGACTGGCCGCCTGCGCGCAATCTGGTCGGCTGAGCGCGCCGAAGCACCCCAGCGTACCGGCAGAACCATGCAATTCTGGTTGACCCAAACACTCAACAGCCTCGCCCTCGGCGGCCTGCTGCTGTTGCTCTCGTCGGGCTTCGCGCTCATCTTCGGATTGATGCGCATCGCCAATCTCACCCACGGCGCACTGTTCATGATGGGCGCCTACGTCGCGGCCCAGGTGGCGCGCGCAGGCTGGGGGTTCGCCGCCGCGGTGGTGGCCGCCGCGCTCGCCACCGCGGCCATCGGCGGCCTCATCGAGCGGCTGGTGCTGCGCCGCCTGACCGGCAATTCGCAGGCGCAGGTGCTTGCCACGCTGGGGCTGTCGTTCATTGCGGCGGACCTGTGCCTGGTGCTGTGGGGCGGCGACCCGATACCGGTCGCGCCGCCCTCCCTGCTGGCAGGGCCCGCCAGTGTCCTCGGCTTCAGCTTTCCGAGCTACCGGCTGGCGGTCATCGTCGTTGCGGTCGTTGCGGCGGCCGTGCTGTTCCTGCTGCTCGAGCGCACCCGGCTGGGCGCGCGCATCCGCGCCGGCGTCGACGACATGCCGATGGCGCGCGCCGTGGGCATCCGGGCCTCGGCGCTCTTCACGAGCGTGTTCTGCCTCGGCGCGGCGCTCGCCGGACTGGGCGGGGCCGTGGGCGGACCGATGCTCTCGGCCTATCCGGGCCTGGACGCGGACATGCTGCCGCTGGCGTTGATCGTCGTCATCCTGGGCGGCGTCGGCAGCCTCGTGGGCACCTTCATCGCGAGCTTCATCATCGGGTTCATCTACACCTTCGGCACCGCGCTGGTCCCCGACCTGGCGTATGTGATCCTCTTCCTGCCGATGATCGTCGTGCTGGCCTTCCGCCCTGCCGGCCTGCTGGGGAGTGCACGCGCATGAAGAAGCTTGCATGTCTCCTGCTGCTGGCACTGCTGGCGCTGCTGCCGGCGGTGCTCGGCGAGTACTACGTCAACCTCGGCAGCCAGATCCTGATCGCCGTGATCTTCGCCACCAGCCTCAACCTGCTGGTCGGCTATGCCGGCCTCACCTCGCTGGGTCATGCGGCCTACCTCGGCCTGTCGGCGTACATCGCCGGCTGGCTGGCGCTGCACCTCGGCCTCGGGCATGCCATGGCGGCACCGCTCACGCTGCTGGCCACCACCGCCATCGGCGGCGTGTTCGGCTGGATCGCGCTGCGCGCCTCGGGCCTGAGCTTCCTGATGCTGACCCTGGCGCTGTCGCAGGTCGTCTGGGGCGTGGCCTACCGGTGGACCGCCGTCACCAACGGCGACAACGGGCTGTCCGGCCTCACGCGGCCCATGCCGTTGGGCATCGACATGGAGAACAGCAACGCCTACTACTGGTTCGTTCTCCTGATCACGGCCCTGGTGCTGGTGGTGGTCGCACGCCTGGTCGACTCTCCCTTCGGCGCGTCGCTGCGCGGCACGCGGGACCAGGCGCGGCGCATGAGCTCGCTCGGCTACAACGTCTGGGCGATCCGCTGGTGCGCCTTCGTGGGGGCCAGCTTCCTGGGCGCGGTGGCCGGCCTGCTGTACGTCTACTTCCACAAGTACGTGCATCCCAGCGTGCTGTCGGTCACCGCCTCGGCGGAGGTGCTGCTCAGCGTGATCGCGGGCGGCGCGGGCACGCTGGCCGGACCGGCCATCGGGGCGCTGCTGGTCGTGCTGCTGAAGAACTATGCCTCGGGCTATGTCGAGCGCTGGAACATGCTGCTGGGCGCGGTGTTCGTCTTCATCGTGCTGGTGATGCCGCACGGCATCGTGCCCGGGGTGCGCGCGCTGTTTGCGCGAGCCAAGGGAGACCGCGCATGACCGCCGCGCTCGAAGTCCGGGGACTGAAGAAGTCCTTCGGCGGCATTGCCGTGACCCAGAACGTCTCGCTGACCATGCAGCCGGGCGAGCGGCGGCTGATCATCGGACCCAACGGTGCGGGCAAGACCACGCTGTTCGGGTTGATCGCCGGCGAGATCCGGCCCGACGCGGGCTCGATCCGCATCTTCGGGACCGACGTGACACGCCTGCCGGTGCCCGCGCGCGCACGTTGCGGGCTGTCGCGCACCTACCAGATCATCACGCTGTTCCCCAGGGACACGCTCGCGCACAACGTGGTGCTGGGCTTGCTGGCACCGATGGCACTGCGGCACAACGCGGCCGTCGACCTGTCGAAGCGCACCGACCTGCATGACCACGCGGTCGAACTGCTCGAAGGCGTGGGCCTCGGGGCCAAGGCGCTGCAGCGGGCATGCGACGTGTCGTACGGCGAGCAGCGCCGGGTCGAGCTCGCCCTGGGCCTGGCGCAGCGCCCGCGCCTGCTGCTGCTCGACGAGCCGCTGGCGGGCCTGTCGCAGGACGAGCGCACCGTGGTGCAACGGCTCATCGCGAAGGTGTCGCGCGAGACCGCCATCCTGATGATCGAGCACGACATGGATGTCGCGCTCGAGTTCGCCGAACAGATCACTGTGCTGCACTACGGGCAGGTGATCGTCGAAGGTGACCGCCAGACGGTCGTGAACCATCCGAGAACCAAGGAGATCTATCTTGGTCACTGAAGCATTGCAAGTGAACAAGCTCGACGTGTGCTACGGGCAGAGCCAGGTGGTGCACGGGCTGTCCCTGTCGCTGGGCGAAGGCCGGGTGCTGGCGCTGCTGGGGCGCAACGGCGCCGGCAAGAGCACGTCGCTGAACGCCTTTGCGGGGCTGCTGTCGCCGCGGGCCGGGACCATACGGCTCGGCGGCAAGGCCGTGGAGCGCATGTCGCCCGAAGGCATCGCGCGCGCCGGCATGCGGCTGGTGCCCCAGGGGCGGCGGATCTTTCCGAGCCTCACGGTGCTCGAGAACCTGCAGGTTGCGCAACAGGCCGCTCCCCGCGCCACGCCGTGCGCGCAGGCCTGGACGCTCGAGCGCGTGTACGCCACCTTCGCGCGCCTGCGGGAGCGCTCGCGCCAGCGGGCGGGCACCCTGTCGGGCGGCGAGCAGCAGATGCTCGCGATCGGCCGCGCGCTGATGGGCAACCCCCGCGTGCTCCTGCTCGACGAGCCCTCCGAAGGGCTGGCGCCCATGATCGTCGCGGAGGTGGCGCAGGCCATCAAGACGCTGAAAGCCGACCGGCTCTCGATCGTGCTGGTGGAGCAGAACTTCCACCTGGCGCTCGACGTCGCCGACGACGTGGTCGTGCTCAACACCGGCCGAGTCGTGCACGCCGGCACGGCCGAGGCGGTGCGGGCCGAGCCGACGCTGGCCACGCGCCACCTCGGCGTGTTCTGAATTTCTCACACCTCTTTCTTCGCTATCCACGGAACACCCCATGCTCTACACCTGTTCGCCCCATTGCACCGACCCGACCCATGCGCACGGTGCCACCAACGCGCCGAGGCGTCGCGCGTCGGCGCTCTCCGCGCCGCGCGCGGCCAGTGCCTCCACGCCCGCGCGCGGCCAGCGCAACCCGGTGGTCGATGTCCATTGCCACTACCTCAACCCCGACGTGGTGAAGGCCAGCGCAGACCTCGACGTCGGCGCGCACGACCCCAGCGTGATCTACGCCAACGAGCTGACGCGGCAGACGAACGTCGCACAGATGCGCGACCGCGCCCCCAAGCTCACGGGCATCGACCAGCGGCTCGAAGACATGGACCGCATGGGCATCGACATCCAGGCGGTCAGCCCGGCACCGTTCCACTACTTCTACTTTGCGCCGCCCGAGCGCGGCGCCAAACTGGCCCGCCAGGTGAACGAGGGCATCGCCGCGCTGGTGGCCGCCACGCCCGAGCGCTTCGTCGGCCTCGGTTCGGTGCCCCTGCAGAATGCCGAGCTCGCGATCCAGGAGCTGGACCACGCCGTCGGCACCCTCGGCCTGCGCGGCATCGAGATCAACACCAACGTGAACGGACGCAACCTCACGGACGCGTCGCTCGGCCTGGAACCCTTCTTCGCGCGCGCCGACCAGCTCGGCGCCGTGCTGTTCCTGCACCCCGTCGGGTACTCCGACGGTGCGCGGCTGACCAACCACTACTTCAACAACGTCATCGGCAACCCACTGGACACCACGGTGGCCGTGAGCCATCTGATCTTCGACGGGGTGGTGGCCCGTTATCCGAACATCAAGTTCATCGCGGCGCACGGCGGCGGCTACGTGGCGCACTACTGGGCGCGCATGGACCATGCATGGCGCGCGCGCCCCGACTGCCGCACGGTGATCGACCGGGCGCCTTCGAGCTACCTCAAGACCTTCTACGTCGACACCATGGTCTTCGACCCCGAGATGCTGCGGCACCTGGTCGACACCTTCGGCGCCGACCGCGTCCTCATGGGCACCGACTACCCCTACGACATGGGCGAGGAGCATCCGCGCGAACTCATCGCGCAGGTGAAGGACCTGAGTGCCGACGAGGTCGCCCGCATCGAGGGGCTGAATGCGGTGAAGCTGCTGAACATCACGCCGGTGCGTTGAGCACCCCGCGGAGCACACCCCCATGTCCCCTCTGTTCGAAGCGCTGCGCATCGGCGATGTGCATTTCCCCAACCGCATCGTCGTCTCGCCGATGTGCCAGTACTCGGCCATCGACGGCATGGCGAACACCTGGCATCTGCAGCACCTGATGCAGCTCGCCATGTCGGGCGCCGGCCTGGTCATGGTCGAGGCCACGGCGGTCGAAGCGCGCGGGCGCATCACCCACGGCTGCCTCGGCCTGTACAGCGACGAGGCCGAAGCGGCGCTGGGCCGGGTGCTGGATGCGGCACGCGCCGTGTCGGCGCCGGGCACGCGCTTCGGCATTCAGCTCGGGCATGCGGGCCGCAAGGGGTCGGCCCATGCGCCGTGGGAAGGCGGCGGGCCGCTGCGGCCGACGACCTCGCAGGCGCTCCCGTGGCAGTGCGCCGCACCATCCGCCGTGCACTTCGCCGAAGGATGGGACACGCCGCAGGCGCTCGACGAGGCGGGCATCGACCGCCTCGTCGAGGCCTATGTCGACGCCGCGCGGCGGGCCGTGCGGCTGGGCTTCGACGTCATCGAGCTCCACTGTGCCCACGGCTACCTGCTGCACCAGTTCCAGTCGCCGCTGTCCAACCGCCGCAGCGACGCGTGGGGCGCCGATCAGGCGGGTCGTGACCGCCTGGCGCTGCGCATCGCACAGCGGCTGCGCGGTCTTGCACCGGCGGGCCGCGTGCTCGGCGCGCGCATCACCGGCACGGACTGGGATGCGGGCGGGCTCGGCATCGACGATGCCGTGCGCCTCGCGCAGTCGCTGCAGGCCATCGGCTTCGGCTACGTGTGCGTCTCCAGCGGCTTCGTGGTGCCGGGCGCGCGCATTCCGTTCGGCCCGGGCTTCCAGATCGGGCTGGCCCACGAGGTGCGCAAGCGCACCGGGATCGTCACGCGGGCGGTCGGCGGCATCGCCGAGCCCGCCCAGGCCGCCGCGATCATCGCGCAGGGCCAGGCCGACCAGGTCGCCCTGGCACGCCCCTTCCTGGCCGACCCGCGCTGGGTATGGCGCGCGGCGGAGACGCTGGGTGTCGAACCCTTCTATCCGCCGCCCTACCGGCGCGCGGCCGGCTTGCGCAAGCCGCCGGCGATGCCTGCGGCGTGACGCATGCCCGCTCCTTCCAACGCTCGAGTCCACCCATGACCCCTTCCATCGAACTCCAAGTGAACGGCGTGAGCCACCGCGTGCAGGCCGGCGACAACGACCTGCTCCTCTACGTGCTGCGCAACGACCTGGACTGCAAGGGCGTTCGCTTCGGCTGCGGCGCCGGCAACTGCGGGGCCTGCACGGTGTTGATGGACGGGCGGGCCGTGCAGTCGTGCGACATGCCGATGTGGGGCGTGGCCGGACGCTCGCTCTCGACCCCCGAACAGCTGGCCGGCGACCCGGTCGGCGCCGTGGTGCTCGACGCATTCCTGGAATTGCAGGCGGCCCAGTGCGGCTACTGCATCAACGGCATCATGATGTCGGTCACGGCACTGCTTCACCGCACCACCTCGCCCACGCCGGCGCAGCTGCAGGACACGCTGCACCGCCATCTTTGCCGCTGCGGCGCGCATGCGCGGATCCTGCGGGCCATCGAGGCCGCGGCCGCCCGCCTGCGTGAGGAGGCCTCGGCATGAGCCCCGGAGAGACCCCGCCACCCGCCATCCAGGCGCACCCGCTGCTGAACCAGTGGGTGCGGGTGGGTCCGGGACAACAGCTCACCGTGTTCACGGGCAAGGTCGAACTGGGCCAGGGCATCGCGACGGCCCTGGTCCAGATCGCCTGCGACGCGCTGGGCCTGGCGCCGGCGCAGGTCGCGCTGGTGGCAGGCGACACCCAACTGTCGCCCGACGAGGGCTACACGGCCGGCAGCCTGTCGGTGCAGTACGGCGGGGCCGCCGTGCGCTGGGCCTGCGCGCACGCCTTTGCCCTGTTCCGCGCAGAGGCTGCAAGACGCTGGAACGTCGCGCCCGCGCAGGTCCATGCCGACGCCGGATGCTTTCGCGATGCAGGCGGCGGACTACAGACGAGCTACTGGGCCCTGAGCGATGGCGTCAGCCTGGACGTGGGCATCCTGGCGCCGCCGCCGGCTCCTCGCCGCACCGAGACGCCCTACGCCGGGCGGTCGCTGCCGCGGCTGGATTTCGCTGCCAAGCTCACCGGCGCGGCCTATCTGCAGGACCTCGTGATTCCGGGCATGCAGCATGCGCGCATGCTGCGCGGACGGCATCCCGCCCAACGCCTGAAGTCGCTGCCGTTGGCGCAGCTCCAGGCGCTCGACGGTGTCGCGCAGGTGGTGCGCTGCGGCGATTTCCTGGCCCTGGTGGGGCCCCATGAAGGCGCGCTGGTCCGTGCGTTGCCCAAGGCCAGAAAGCTGCTCGAATTCACCGATGTGCCGCTGCCGCACGCCAGCGAGGACACCGTGTCGCTGCTGCAGCACATGCCCAGCCAAGCGCAACGGGTGCATGAAGAGGGTTCGCCTGCCGCCTCCCGCCCAACCCACACCGCCACCTATTCGCGGCCGTATCTGGCCCATGCGTCGATCGGCCCGTCGTGCGCGGTGGCCGACCCGCGCGGCGACGTGTTGCGCATCTGGTCGCACACGCAGGGCGTCTTTCCGCTGCGCGGCCAGATCGCCCGCGCGCTGGGGCGCGACGCCGGCACGGTCGAAGTCATCCATGCGCCGGGCGCGGGCTGCTATGGACACAACGGCGCCGACGACGTGGCCTTCGACGCGGCCTTCATCGCCACGCGCACCGGCCTGCCGGTGAGGGTGCAGTGGATGCGGGAAGACGAGATGTCCGTGGCACCTTTCGGCTCGGCGAGCGCGGTGCGGCTGCAGGCGGGCCTGGACGACACGGGGCGCATCGAGCGCTGGGAGATGGCCGTCTGGAGCCACACCCACATGAACCGCCCCGGCTGGGGAGAAGGCGTCAACCTTTTGGGCGCCTGGGCGCTCGAGCCGCCACAACACCCGTCCGTGCCGCGCGACATGCCGCTGCCGATGGGCGGCGGCCACCGCAACGCGATCGCCATCTACGACCTGCCGCACCAGCAGGTCGACCATCACTTCATTGCGGATTCGCCCGTGCGGGTCTCCGCGCTGCGCTCGCTCGGCTCCTACGCCAACCTGTTCGCGATCGAGTGCTTCATGGACGAACTGGCCGCGCTGCGCGACGAGGACCCCGTCGCGTTCAGGCTGCGCCATCTGTCCGATCCCCGCGCCAGGGAAGTGCTGCAGGCAGTGGCAGACATGGCCGGATGGTCGCAGCGCACCGAGGCGGGCTCGGGCAGCGGCCTGGGCATCGCGCTGGGGCGCTACAAGAACCACGCCGCCTACTGCGCCGTGGTGACGCAGGTCAGCGTCGAGGAAAAGATCCGGGTCGAGAAGGCCTGGGTCGCCGTCGATGCGGGCGCGGCGATCAACCCCGACGGCCTCGTCAACCAGATCGAAGGCGGACTCATCCAGTCGCTGAGCTGGACGCTCAAGGAAAGCGTGACATGGGACGCCACGGGCATCACGTCCTGCGACTGGGACCACTACCCGATCCTGGGTTTCGACGAGATCCCCGAACTCGCCGTGCACGTCATCGACAGACCACACGAACCGAGCCTCGGCGTGGGCGAAGCGGCCGCCGGCCCGGCAGCCGCTTCGGTGGCCAATGCCGTGGCCCACGCGCTGGGCCTGCGTGCCCGGGACCTCCCGCTCACGGCCGAACGCCTGGCAGCGCTCATCTCCGCGGGCTGAGGCGCGCGGCTCTCTTCTTTTTTCCCATTCGTCTTCATTGCCCAAAGGACACAATGACCATCCAGACCCTCGCGCACTATTCGGTTCGCACGACAAATCTCGACGCATCGCGCCGCTTCTATGTCGACGTGCTCGGCCTGCAGGAAGGGTTTCGCCCGCCCTTCGACTTTCCGGGGCTGTGGCTTTACAAAGGGGGCGACGAGGCGCAGTTCGGTGTGGTGCACATCATCGGCATCGATGCCAGTTCGCCCGAAGGCCTGATCGCCTACCTCGGCGACAAGGCGCAGGCATCGCTGCATGGCAGTGCCGCTGTCGACCACCTGGCATTCCTGGCCAGCGATCTCCCGGATGTGCACCAGCGTCTGCGCGACGCCGGCCTGGCGTTCCGCGAGCGCACCGTTCCCAGCCTGGGGCTGCACCAGGTGTTCGTGGAAGACCCCTCCGGCGTGACGATCGAACTGAACTTCGCTGCGGAAGAGGCGCGGGCGCTCGCCGCGGGCACTGCGCCGGGAGCTGCGGCATGAGCGCGTCGTCTGCACCGGCTCGCAAGGCCCTGGTCATCGGCGGATCGCTCGGCGGGCTGTTCGCGGCCAACCTGCTGCTGCGCAGCGGCTGGGATGTGCATGTGTACGAACGCGTGGCCGACGATCTCGAGAGCCGCGGTGCGGGCGTCGTGACGCATCCGGAGCTCATGGAGGTACTGACGGCGGCCGGTGTCGACGTCGCGGACGGCATCGGCGTCGAGGTGCGCGAGCGGATCACGCTTGCGCGCGACGGCACGCGCGAAGATTCCAGGCCGCTGCCGCAGACGCTCACTGCCTGGGGGCGCCTCTACCAGGTGCTGCGCCGGGCCTTTCCGTCGGAGCGCTACCACAACGACAAGCAGCTGGTGTCGTTCGAGCAGGATGCGCAGGGCGTGCGCGTCGTGTTCTCCGACGGCAAGCTCGAGCGCGGCGATCTGCTGGTGGCCGCCGACGGCCTGCGCTCCACGGTTCGCAAGGTCCTGCTGCCGCAGGCGATGCCTCAGTACGCGGGCTACGTGGCGTGGCGCGGCCTGGTCGAAGAAGCCAGCCTCTCGCCCCGCACGCTGGAGGAACTCTTTCCGTTCTTCGCTTTCGGCCTGCCGCCACGCGAACAGATGATCGCCTACCCGGTCGCGGGACACGGCAACAGCGTGGCGCCGGGCAAACGTCGCTACAACTTCGTCTGGTACCGGCCCGCCGACCAGGCCACCACGTTGCGCGAGATGCTGACCGACGCGTCCGGCAAAACGTGGCCCGACGGCATTCCGCCGCCCTTGATTCGCCCCGAGGTCCTGGCCGCGGCAAGACATGCCGCCCAGGACGTGCTCGCACCGCAGTTCGCCGAGGTCGTCGAGAAAACCGACAACCTCTTCTTCCAGCCAATTTTCGACCTGGAAAGCGAGCGCCTGGCCTTCGGGCGCGTCGCGCTCCTGGGCGACGCGGCATTCGTCGCCAGGCCCCACTGCGGCATGGGCGTCACCAAGGCCGGCAGCGATGCGGCCATGCTGGTGCGCGCACTCGACAGCCACGCGGATGTTGCCGACGCGTTGAAGGCCTACGAACGAAGCCGCCGGGAGGCGGGCAGCTTCATCGTGCACCACGCGCGCGCACTCGGCGCCTACATGCAGGCACAGCTCAGCACGCCGACCGAGCGCGCCATGGCCGAACGCTATCGCTCGACGGAAGCGGTGATGCGCGAGACCGCGGTCCCGCCGCTGCGGCCGCAAGGCACGGTACCGGCCGGCTGAGTTACACACGTAATCCGCGACCCCTGGCCTGAAATGAATGCGAAGCCGCGCGCTTGAAGAATCACGGCGTGGTGAGCGAACAGCGCATCACACATCCATTCACCGACAAGCACACAGAGGTCTCCAGATGAAAGCTATCTACACGCTCGCAGCCTTCGCACTCGCAGCCACGGCCGGCCTGGCCCACGCCCAGGCCGGCGGCGACGCATCGTCCACGCGTTCGCCGATCCTCGACAGCAAGCCGCAACTGCGCGCCGAAGCGAAGAAGGACGCGAGGACGCCCGGCAAGGTCAAGGCCGTGGGCGGCGACGAACTCAAGACGGCCGAGGACGACAGCATCGGCAGCGACAAGTCCGCCAAGTCGGGCCAGACGCGCGTCGCATCGCGCGAAGCGCGCCACCCCGACCGCAAGCCCGCACAGCAGGGCGGCACGCCGGACCTGCCCGGCGCGAAGTAAGCAACGCCCGGGTGCTCAGGCAGCCGCTCGGACGCGAAGTGCTCACGACCCGCGAGATTGCCCGCCCGCAGGTTCGGCCCCATGACCTGCTGGTGGCCAATGCCTCGATCGGCGTCAACCGCGCCGACATGTCGCATCGCAAAGGGGCCTACGGGCGCGCCAACTTCGGTGACTCGGACATCATGGGCCTGGAAATCGCCGGAACGGGCTGCCTCGCGATCCCGAGGCCGGTTGATTGCGACTGCCCCGAGGCGGCAGGCCGCCGGGCCATTCACCCTTTGCGCAAGAAGATGCTGGAGGGCCGCCGACAACGACATCCTGTGCCGCGGCGCAACCCCAGTTCAGGACCGTGCTCCCGGTGGCGGACCTATGCTCGACGAAGCCATCCCACTTCCTTCCTGGAGCTGTTCCATGTCCCTGAAAGATTTCAAGGTCCTCACCTTCGACGTCGTCGGCACGCTGATCGATTTCGAGGGCGGCATGCTCGCCTATCTGCGCAGCGTGGCGCCCGATGCCCGGGTGAGCGACGACGACTTCCTCGCCGCCTACCGGCGCGCACGCGCCGAGGGCAACGCCGGCTGGTATCCCGACGACCTGGCGCGCTGCTGGCACGCCGTTGCCCCCGCGCTGGGCCTGCCCGATGACGACGCCATTGCCCAGGGCCTGCGCGATTCGGTCTCGCAATGGCCGGCCTTCCCCGATGCGGTGGAAGCGCTGAAGCGGCTCGGCAAGCGCTTCAAGCTGGTGACGATGACCAATGCGCAGGCCTGGGCACTGGCGCATTTCGACAAGACGCTGGGCTCGCCTTTCGACATGCTGCTGAGCTGCGACGACGCGCTGTGCGAGAAGCCGGATGCGCGCTACTTCGCCTATGCACGCGGCCGCTTCGAAGGCGCCTGGGGCTTCAGGCAGGCCGACAACCTGCACGTGGCACAGAGCCAGTACCACGACATCGGCATTTCAAAGCAGTTGGGCATCACGACCTGCTGGATCGAGCGCCGTCATGCGCAGAAAGGTTCGGGCGGCACCATCGAGTCGAAGCACACCGTGCCCGACTACCACTTCCGCACGCTGGCCGAACTGGCCGATGCGGTCGAAGCCGGGCATTGAGCACCACGGCCGGCGCCTGCATCGCGCAGGCGCCGTTCAGCGCTCGTGGGGAAAGAGCCGTTCGATCGGACAGTGCGTCTTGATGAACGGCGACTTGATGACGATGTAGCTGAAGTACTTCGCGATACCGATGTTGCGTTCGAGCAGCCCCTCGATCACTTCCTGGTAGTGGTTCACCCCACGGGTGAGGAAGCGCAGCAGGTAGTCGTAGCCGCCACTGACCAGATGGCATTCGAGCACCTCGTCGACCTCGCGGATCGCGGCCTCGAAGCGCACGAAATCCTCGCGGTGGTGGTCCGACAGGGTGACCTCGGTGAACACGGTCAGCGTGTCGCCGAGTTTTTCGAGCCGCAGGTGCGCACCGTAGCCGGCGATGTAGCCGGCCTGCTCCAGTCGCTTCACCCGGATCAGGCAGGGGCTGGGCGACAACCCGACCGCGTCGGCCAGGTCGACGTTGGTCATGCGCCCGTTCTTCTGCAACTGGGCCAGGATGCGCAGGTCAAGTCGGTCGATCTTGAAAGCTTCAGACATGGCAGTCCTGAAAAAAGCGAAAGAGGCCTCGATTCTGCTTCGTCGGCGCGATGCCGGGGCAGTCCTTTCAAGTCGCCAGCGCAGCGCGGACGTCGGGCGCGTCGAGCACGTCGTCGAGCGTCTTCTTCAGGCGCGCGAACAGCTGCGCGAACTCGTCCTGCGTGAAGGTGAGCGCGGGCGCAAAGCCGAGGATGTGATCGCCGAAGGAGCGGAACACCAGCCCGTTGCGATAGCCGGCTGCGAAGATGCGGTCGGACAACCCGAGCGCCGCATCGAAGCCGCGCTTGCTGGCCTTGTCGCTCACCAGCTCCAGCGCGCCCAGCAGGCCGCGGTGGCGTGCGTCGCCCACCAGCGGATGCGCGCGCAGCGCGTCGAGCCCGGCCGAGAAATGCGCCGCGCCGCGCTGGCCGTTGGCCAGGATGCCGCCTTCCTCGTAGAGCCGCAGCACCTCGAGCGCGACAGCGGCGCCGACCGGGTGCGCCGAATAGGTCGCGCCGTGGCCGATGGATGCGCCCGCGGGCGCACCGTCGGCGATGCCGGCGTAGACCTTCTCGGACATCATGGTCGCACCCATCGGCACGTAGCCGGCCGTCAGGCCCTTGGCCATGGTCATCAGGTCGGGCTCCACGCCTTCGGCCTCGCAGGCGAACATCGGGCCCGTGCGGCCGAAGCCGGTGATGACCTCGTCGACCACGAAGAGGATGTCCAGCTCGCGCGCGGCCTCGCGCATGGCCTTGAGCCAGCCCTTGGGCGGCACGATGACGCCGCCCGAGCCCTGGATCGGCTCGCAGAAGAAGGCCGCCACATTGTCCGCACCCAGCTCGGCCACCTTGGCGCGCAGTGCCGCGACCGACGAGGCGATCAGTGCCTGCGGATCGGCGCCGTCGGCGTGGCGGTAGGCATAGGGCGACGCGATGTAGTGCTGCGTGGGCAGCGGCAGGTCGAAGCCGCGATGGAAGGCTGGCAGCGCCGTGAGGCCCGCGCCGGTGGACGACGAGCCGTGGTAGCCGCGCTCCAGCGAAATGAACTGCTTCTTCGACGGCCGGCCGGTCGCGTTGTAGTACTGCACGATGAAGCGCACCGCGGCATCGACCGCCTCGGAGCCGCCCAGCGTGAGGTACACGCGGGTCAGCGACGCGGGCGTGAGCTGCACCAGCTTCTGCGCCAGGCGGATGGCCGGCTCGCTGCTGAAGTGGAAGTAGCCGGTCGCGTACGGCAGCTTGCGCATCTGCTCGGTGGCGGCCTGCACCACGCTCTCCTGGCCGTAGCCCACGTTCACGCACCACAGGCCGGCGAAGGCGTCGAGCAGTTGGTGGCCGTTGCCGTCGGTGAGCCAGGCGCCCTGGCCCGAGGCCAGCACGGTGGGCCCGCGCTGCTCGTGCACGCGCCAGGGCGAGACGGGGTGGATGAGGTGCGCGCGGTCGACGGCGTCGAGTGCGGCTTGTGGGGGCAGTGCGGTGGGGTGCGTCATGGGCTGTGAAGAAGCGAGAGCGGAGGAAGCTTTCGATGCCTTCAGCTTAGGCGGCACGCCCTGCGAGGTGGTGCTGCTTTGGGGGTGCCGCACGCAGCAGCCTGCGGTTGTGCATGCGGCATGCAGCAGATCGTGCGGCGGCCTGCGATTCCTCCGCTCAGTACCCGCGCGCGCGGTCGACCAGCCCGACCATCGGCTTGCCTGCCTCGAAGCGCGCGAGGTTGTCGAGCACCACTTCCGCCGCGCTCAACGGCTGCGTCATGCTCGCGATGTGCGGCGTGAGCTGGATGCGCGGATGGCGCCAGAAGTCATGCTCCGGCGGCAGCGGCTCGGGATCGGTCACGTCGAGTACCGCATCGCCGATCTGTCCGCTGGCGAGTGCGCCCAGGAGGTCGGCATCCACGAGTTGCGGCCCGCGCCCCGCATGCACCAGTCCGGCGCCCGGTGGCAGCAACGAGAACAGCCGCGCATCGAGAAAACCGCGCGTCGAATCGGTCAGCGGCAGCAGGCACACGAGGATGTCGGTGCGCGCGAGGAAGGCCGGCAGTTCGTCCGCGCCGGCATGGCATTGCACGCCGTCGACGGCATGCCGCGAACGGCTCCAGCCCGCGCAGTCGAAGCCCAGCGCGACGAGCTGTGCCAGCACGGCCTGCCCGAGCGAGCCCAGCCCGAGCACGCCGATGCGGCGTTCGCCCGCAGGGCGCACCGTCAGCGGTTTCCAAAGGCCCTCCTGCTGCTGGCGCCGGTATTGCGGCATGTCACGGTGCAGGCCGAGCACCGCATGCGTCACGTACTCGACCATGCCGCGCACGATGCCGGGCTCGACCATGCGCACCACGGGCAGCGCAGGTGGCAGCGACGCGAAGTCGAACTGGTCGACGCCCGCGCCCGAGGAAAACAGCACCTGCAGATCGGGGAAGCGCGTCGCCAGGTCGTCCGGCGGCTCCCACGCCGCAAGGAAGCGCACCTGTGCCGGATCGCCGATGTCGGGCCAGATGCGGAAGTCGATGTCGGGCGCGCGTCGGCGGAACACGTCGGCCCACAGGCGGCCTCTTGCCGGGTCGGATTTGTAGAGGAAGGTGGTTTTCATGAGGAGATCAGCTCAGGCTGGTACCCGGTCGGCGCGCTCGCGCCCTGAACAGCACGCGCTCATCCCACGGCCTGGGTCACGACGGCGAAGAGCGAGGGCCCGCCGGGCGGCATCACGAGAGGCGCACCACGCACCATCGTCGTGGGCGCATCCACGCGCAGCAGCCCGATGCTCTCCAGGCATTCGGCCAGCCCGCTGTCGAAGTCGATGTCGATGCGCGTGAAGTGCCCGGCATTCACGCTGGCGAGGTGCGCGATCAGCGCCTTGGCGCCATCGAGATCGGGCGCGACCACCGGCCCGATCGAATGACCGCGCCCGAAGCGGCGCAGCATCGCGAAGCCGCGCGGTTCGTTGTCTTGGTCGAGCACCACGCAGGCGTCGGCGCTGGCGAGCAGATCCTTGATCAGTGCATCGCGCGGCATGCCGCGCGCCGCGGCGTCCAGGGCCTGCAACGCGGCGGCCTCGTGGACACCGGCGGGCCGCAGTCGCCAGCCGGGCTGCAGGGCCACCAGCGGCGCGGGCTGCGCGAGGCCCTGGTGCTGGCGCAGCTCGCCCGTGCGCACGAAGCCCAGGCGCTCGTAGAGGCCGCGCCCCTCGGCGGTGGCGTGCAGCAGCACCGTGCGCTCCTCCAGGCCGTCGAGCACCGCGCTCATCAGGCGATGCCCGATGCGGCGGCCCTGGCAGGCCGGCGTCACGACCACGAGGCCCAGGCTTGCGTGGCGCTCGCCCCAGAGCCAGCGCAGCGCGCAACCGACGATCTCGCCGTCACGCTCGGCCACCACGCCCTGCGCATGCGCGAACACCTGCTCCCAGTCCGCCAGCCGGTGCGGCCAGCGCAACTGGTCGGTCAGCGCCTGCGCGGACGGCAGGTCGGAGGGGGTCATCGGTCTGAGCACCACGCCGTCGCCGGCGGGTGCATTCGGGGTCTGGTCAGGCATTGAAGGGTCTCGCAGCAAAGGGATTTCCCTTCCATCTTGGACGACATCGGCGCGCGTTGCCATACCGGAAGCGACCCGCGACGCAACTTGCAAGCTTCGGCTGCCGAGCGCCCCGGTTTTGCAATTCGCTGCGGTGGGGCGCCGCTGTACGCATACAAATGCTGCGCCAACCTGCCTAGCATGGACCGCCGCTCTTGCGCAGTCCCACCGATCACAAGCCCATGCAAGCCTTCCAGACGCGACAGATCTTCCCGGCCGATGCCGGCCGCATCGTCGTGCATCGGCGGCGCACCGAGGTGCACGCCGCACCTGCGCAGGGCAGACCGCATGGCATGCCGTCGCCGGCCCTCCAAACCGCAGCTTCATCGCGGCGGGCAACGTATTTCCGTACAACTGCTGCCTGGCTGCGTGCTGCAATCAATCCGTAATTTGCTTGTCGCAATTGCCGTCTGAAGAAGTGGCCGGCGACCGGTTCCAACAGGCCGACGAACTAACGACACACAGGACCAGAGACCATGACCTTCAAACCCAAGTACGTGACTTTCGACTGCTACGGAACGCTGACCCGCTTCCGCATGGCGGAGATGTCCCACGAGCTCTTTGCCGACCGCGTTCCGGCCGAGCGCATGGCGCAGTTCATCGCCGACTTCGCGGCCTACCGCTTCGACGAGGTGCTGGGTGCCTGGCAGCCCTACGAGGTGGTGCTGAAGAACGCCGTGCGACGCCTGTGCCGCAAATGGAAGATCCAGTACTTCGACATCGACGCGCAGAAGATCTACGACGCGGTGCCCACCTGGGGCCCGCACGACGACGTGCCCGCCGGCCTGGCCAAGGTGGCCAAGGAAATTCCGCTGGTGATCCTGTCGAACGCATCGGACGACCAGATCCAGAAGAACGTCGCGATGCTGGGCGCGCCCTTCCACCGCGTCTACACCGCGCAGCAGGCCCAGGCCTACAAGCCGCGCCTGACGGCCTTCGAGTACATGCTCGACTCGCTGGGTTGCAACCCTGAAGACGTGCTGCACGTCTCGTCCAGCCTGCGCTACGACCTGATGTCGGCGGACGACCTGGGCATCGTCAACAAGGTGTTCGTCAACCGCGGCCACGGGCCCGGCAATCCGGCGTACCGCTACACGGAAATCAAGGACATCGGCGGCCTGCCAAGCGTCGTGGGTCTCTGATCTTTCTTCTCCACCGCACCAGCCCCCAGCCATGAAGCTCGACTCTTACTGGACCGATTCGGCACCTGCCTTCGTGCCCGAGGCGCGAGAACTCCCGGCGCAGGTCGACGTCGCCATCGTCGGCGGCGGCTTCACCGGCCTGTCGGCGGCGCTGGCGCTGGCCAGGCGGGGCGCGCGCGTCGCGGTGCTCGAGGCCGGCACGCGGGTGGCGGCCGAAGCGTCGGGGCGCAACGGCGGGCACGTCAACAACGGGCTGGCGGTCGACTACGCCGATGTGGCCGCCAAGGTGGGCGTCGAACGCGCACGCGGCTGGTATCACGCGTACGACGCCGCGGTCGACACCGTGGCGCGGCTGGTGCGCGAGGAAGCCATCGACTGCGACTTCATGCGCCACGGCAAGCTCAAGCTCGCCACACGGGCGAACCAGATGAGCGCGCTCGCGCACAGCGCGCGGCGCCTGCTCGACGATGGCGTGGACAGCGATGTCGAGATCCTGGACGCGGCACGCGTGCGCGCCGAAGTGCAGAGCGATCGCTTCCACGGCGGCCTGCTCTACAAGCGCAGCGGCCAGATGCACATGGGCCGCTTCGCGCACGGGCTGGCCACCGCAGCGCAGCGCTGCGGCGCGCAGATCTACACCGGCACCGAGGTGCGCCGCATCGAACGGGTGGGCCAGGGCCACGCTCACCGGCTGCACACAGCGCGCGGCACGGTCGCCGCCGAGCAGGTGCTGCTGGCCACGGGCGCGACGCGCCATGGCGGCTATGGCAGCTTCGGCTGGCTGCGCCGGCGCATCGTGCCGATCGGCAGCTTCATCGTCGTCACCGAGCCGCTGGGCGCGGAGCGCGCGCATGCGCTGCTCGCGGGACAGCGCACCTACACGACCATCGCCAACATCCACCACTACTTCCGGCTCACGGCGGACCACCGGCTGGTGTTCGGCGGGCGCGCACGCTTTGCGGTCTCCAGCCCTCAGTCGGACGCCGCCAGCGGAGAGATCCTGCGCGCAGGGCTGGCCCAGACCTTTCCGCAGCTCGGCGAGGTGCGGCTCGACTATTGCTGGGGCGGACTGGTCGACATGACGCAGGACCGCCTGCCGCACGCCGGCGAACGCGACGGCCTCTACTACGCCATGGGCTACAGCGGCCACGGCACGCAGATGTCGGTGCACATGGGCGATCGCATGGCCGCCGTGATGAACGGCGATGCGGGCGCCAACCCGTGGCAGGGCCGCGACTGGCCCGCCATTCCCGGCCACTTCGGCCCGCCGTGGTTCCTTCCGGCGGTGGGCCTCTACTACCGGCTCAAGGACAGGCTGGCCTGAGGCTTGCCTTCGCCCCCTTCTTTCTTTCGTTTCCGCTTTTTCTTCCACCCAAGGCCTCCCAGGAGCACCCACCATGAGCGACAGCAGCAACAAGAGCTTCGAAAACCTCGTCGGCCCCGATGAAAGCCTTCGTGTCATGGCATCGCTCAAGCGCGGTGCCTCCCGGCGCGACATCCTGGCGATGCTGATGGCCGGCGGCATGCAGGCCACGCTGGCCGGCAGCCTCGCGGGCATGGCGGTGTCGGCGCACGCGCAGACGCCGCGGCGCGGCGGCCGCATCCGGGTGGCGGGCGCCACGGCCGCCGCGACCGACACGCTCGACCCCGCCAAGCAGTCGAACCAGACCGACTACTCGCGCTGCAACATGCTCTACAACGGCCTGACTTCGCTGGACGGCAGCCTCGCGCCGCAGCCCGCGCTGGCCGAATCTTTCACCACGAAGGACGCGAAGACCTGGGTGTTCACGCTGCGCAAGGGTGTCGCCTTCCACGACGGCAAGGCGCTCGCGCCCGCCGACGTGGTCTTCTCGGTGATGCGCCACAAGGAGCCCGCCGTCGCCTCCAAGGCCAAGGTGCTGGCCGACCAGATCGAGAGCGTGAAGGCCACGGGCGCGAATGAAGTGACGATCGTGCTGAGCGCGCCCAACGCCGACCTGCCGGTGATCCTGGGCACCTTCCACTTCCAGATCGTCAAGGACGGCACCACCGACTTCAACGCCGGCATCGGCACCGGCCCCTACAAGCTCAAGGAGTTCAAGCCCGGCATCCGCTCGCTGGTGGTGCGCAACGAGGCCTACTGGAAGCCCGGCAAGCCGTACCTCGACGAGATCGAGTTCGTCGGCATCGGCGACGAGAGCGCACGCGTCAATGCGCTGCTGTCGGGCGGCATGGACCTGGTGGCCTCGGTCAATCCGCGCTCGGTGGAGCGCGTCAAGGGCACGCCCGGCTTCGGCATCTTCGTGACCCAGTCGGGCCAGTATTCCGACCTGGTGATGCGCAAGGACGTGGGCCCCGGCGCCAACCCCGATTTCGTGCTCGGCATGAAGCACCTGTTCGACCGCGAACAGATGAAGAAGACCATCGCGCTCGACTACGCGGTGGTCGGCAACGACCAGCCGATCGACCCGACCAACCGCTTCCACTTCGCCGGCCTGCCGCAGCGCCCCTTCGACCTCGACAAGGCCAGGTTCCACCTGCAGAAATCGGGTGTCACCGGCAAAGTGTCGATGGTGGCCTCGCCCGCCGCGCTGTACTCGGTGGAAATGTCATTGCTTCTGCAGCAGACCGCCCAGCGCGCCGGTCTGGAGATCGACATCAAGCGCATGCCGGCGGACGGCTACTGGTCGAACCACTGGCTCAACAGCCAGGTGGGCTTCGGCAACGTCAACCCGCGCCCGAGTGCGGACGTGCTGCTCACGCAGTTCTTCCAGTCGGGCGCTGCCTGGAACGAGTCGCGCTGGAAGAGCGACAAATTCGACCAGCTGCTGCTGGCCGCGCGCGCCGAGACCGATCTGGCCAAGCGCAAGCAGATGTATGCCGACATGCAGACCATGATCCACCAGGACGCGGGCATCGGCATTCCGCTGTTCCTCGCGAGCATCGACGGGCACAGCGCCAAGCTCAAGGGGCTGTCGCCGATTCCGCTGGGCGGCCTCATGGGCTACAACTTCGCCGAGAACGTCTGGCTTGAATCATGACTCTCCCCCAGGCTTCGCGCACTTCGTGTCGCTTCGCCAACCCCCTTCCGGGGGCAACACCTGCGGCCCGGCTAAGCCGGTTCCGCGGTGTTTCCCGAAGGGGCCTGGCTCCGCCGGCCGCGTCGGTGCGCTACTGCCTCCGGTGAAATGGGATTGCTGAGATGAATCGACTGATCCTCAAGCTCTTGGTGCAACGCGTTGCGCTGGCGCTGCTGTCGCTTCTGGCGGTGTCGGTGATCGTGTTCTCGATCACGGCGGTGCTGCCGGGCGACGCGGCAGAGGAGCAACTCGGGCAGGACGCGACGCCGGAAGCCCTCGCCGCACTGCGCGTGCAGATGGGCCTGGACGTTCCCGCGCCCAGGCGCTATGCGCAATGGCTGCTCGGCATGGCAAAGGGCGACCTGGGCCGCTCGGCGACCACGCAGATGCCGGTGTCGCAACTGGTGGCCAGCCGCCTGCCCAACTCGCTGCTGCTGGCCGCCGTCACCGCGCTGTTCTCGGTGCCCATCGCGCTCGCGCTGGGCATCGCCTCGGCGGTATGGCGCGGCTCGTGGTTCGACCGCGCGGCCTCCACCTCGGCGGTGGCGGTGGTGTCGGTGCCGGAGTTCCTGGTCGCCACGCTGGCGGTGCTGGTGTTCGCGGTGAAGCTGCGCTGGCTGCCGGCGCTGTCCTTCGTCAGCGACATCGATTCGCTCGGCCAGATGCTGCAGGCCTTCGCGATGCCGGTGCTCGTGCTGTGCTGCGTGATCGTCGCGCAGATGATGCGCATGACGCGCGCCGCCGTGATCGACCAGCTCGAGGCGCCCTACATCGAGATGGTGCGGCTCAAGGGCGCCTCGCCGATGCGCACGGTGCTGGCGCACGCGCTGCCGAACGCCGTGGGGCCGATCGCCAACGCGGTGGCGCTGAGCCTGTCGTACCTGCTGGGCGGCGTGATCATCGTCGAGACCATCTTCAACTACCCGGGCATCGCCAAGCTGATGGTGGACGGCGTCTCGCAGCGCGACATGCCGCTGGTGCAGACCTGCGCCATGATCTTCTGCAGCGCCTACCTGATCCTGGTGACCGCCGCCGACATCTGCGGCATCGTCGCCAACCCGCGGCTGCGGCACCGCTGAAGGAAGCGTCATGGAAACGTCCACAACTCCCGAGGCCGTGAACGCCGCGGCCTCCCTGGCGCCGGTGGCGCAAGAACGCCGGGGCGGCGCGAGGCGCTGGCTCGGCGCCTTTGGCGCCTCCGGCCTGCTCGGCCTCGCGGTGCTGCTGTTCTGGGTGCTCGCGGCGGCCTTCGGCCCCTGGCTGCTTTCGTTCGGCACGGCGGCGACGGGCACCTCGAACGTGTTCATGCCGATCAGCGCGGCGCATTGGCTCGGCACCGACTACCTCGGCCGCGACATGCTGGCGCTCGTGGTCCAGGGCGCGCGCTACACGGTCGGCGTGGCGCTGCTCGCCACGGTCGTGGCCAGCGGCATCGGCACCACGCTGGCGCTGCTGGCCGCCGCCAGCGGCCGCTGGCTCGATGCCGCGCTCAGCCGCGGCCTGGACACGCTGACCGCGATCCCGAGCAAGATGTTCGCGCTCATCATGGTGGCGGGCTTCGGCTCCTCGGTGCCGATGCTGGTCGCCACCGCGGCCATCATCTACGTGCCGGGCGCCTTCCGCATCGCGCGCTCGCTGGCCGTCAACATCAACGCGCTCGACTACGTGACGGTGGCGCGCGCACGCGGCGAGGGCACGCTCTACATCATGCTGCGCGAGATCCTGCCCAACATCGTCGGCCCGATGCTGGCCGACCTGGGCCTGCGCTTCGTCTACATCGTGCTGCTGCTGGCGAGCCTGAGCTTCCTCGGCCTGGGCATCCAGCCGCCGGCGGCCGACTGGGGCTCGCTGGTGCGCGAGAACATCGGCGCGCTGGCCATGGGCGGCGCCTCGGTCATCGTGCCGGCGCTGGCCATCGCGAGCCTGACCATCTCGGTCAACCTGGTGATCGACAACCTGCCCGGCCGTGCCGCGCGCGAAATGGGGAAACGCTGATGGGAGCACCACTCACCGTCGAGGGCCTGAGCATCCGCGCGGGCACGAGCACACTGGTCGACGACCTGAGCTTCTCGGTACAGCCCGGCGAGGTGCTGGCGCTGATCGGCGAGTCGGGTTCGGGCAAGACCACCACCGCGCTGGCGCTGATGGGCCATGCACGCCAGGGCTGCAGCATCTCGGCCGGCCGGGTGCGCATCGGCGACACGGAAGTGCTGTCGCTAGATGCCCGCGCCCAGCGCGCGCTGCGCGGGCGCACCGTCTCCTACATTGCGCAGAGCGCGGCCGCATCGTTCAACCCCTCGCGCACGATCATGGACCAGGTGATCGAGCCCACCGTGATCCACGGCCTGTGCAAGCGGGCCGAGGCGCAGGCCAAGGCCGTGGCGCTGTTCCGCGAGCTGGCGTTGCCCGACCCGGAAGGCATCGGCGCGCGCTATCCGCACCAGGTCTCGGGCGGCCAGCTGCAGCGGCTGATGGCTGCGATGGCGCTGATCGGCGACCCCGATCTCGTGATCCTCGACGAGCCGACCACGGCGCTGGACGTGACCACGCAGATCGAGGTGCTGCGCGCCTTCCGCCGCGTGGTACGCGAGCGCCGCGCCACCGCCGTCTACGTGAGCCACGACCTGGCGGTGGTGGCGCAGATGGCCGACCACATCCTGGTGCTGCGCAATGGCCGCATGCGCGAGATGAACGCGACGGGGCAGATCCTCGCCGCGCCGGCCGACGACTACACGCGCAGCCTGCTGGCCGCGGCACGCCCGCAGACGCGCGCTGCGGCCGGTGCCACGGACGACGGCCGCGAACTGCTGCTCGAGGTGCGCCAGCTCTCGGCCGGCTACGGCCCGGCCGACGCGCAGGGCCGCCCGGCCAAGCCGATCCTGCAGGACATCGACCTGAAGCTCTACCGCGGCCAGGCAATCGGCGTGATCGGCGAATCGGGCTCGGGCAAGACCACGCTGGCACGCGCGGTGGCGGGCCTGCTGAAACCCAGCAGCGGCAGCGTGCTCTTCCACGGCCGCGAACTGAAGCCGACGCTGCAGCAGCGCGAACGCGACGAGCTGCGCCGCATCCAGATCGTGTTCCAGATGGCCGACACGGCGCTGAACCCGTCGCAGACCATCGAGCGCATCCTGGCGCGGCCGCTGGAGTTCTACAAGGGCCTGCGCGGGGAGCCGCTGCGCCGGCGCATCCGTGAACTGCTCGACCTGGTGAAGCTGCCGCAGACCGTCGCCGGGCGCCTGCCCGGCGGCCTCTCGGGCGGGCAGAAGCAGCGCGTGAACCTCGCGCGCGCACTGGCGGCCGAGCCCGACCTGATCCTCTGCGACGAAGTGACCTCCGCGCTCGACACGGTGGTCGGCGCCGCGGTGCTCGACCTGATCGCGGAGCTCAGGCGCGAGCTCGGCGTGTCCTATCTCTTCATCAGCCACGACCTGCACACGGTGCGCGCCGTGTGCGACGAGATCGTCGTGATGCAGCACGGCTGCAAGCTCGCGCAGGTGGCGCGCGCCGACTACGACCGCGGCCCGCACCACCCTTACTACGAGGTGCTGGCGCGCTCGGTGCCGGAGTTGCGCCAGGGCTGGCTCGACGACATGGACCGCATGGACCGCCCCCATGCCATCGCATCATGAGCAGGACCGAAATGACGCCCACCTTCCGCATCGCGGTGATCGCCGGCGACGGCATCGGCAAGGAAGTGATGCCCGAGGGCCTGCGCGTGGTGCAGGCCGCCGCGGAGCGCTTCGGCTTCGAACTCGACTGCCGCACCATCGACTGGGCGAGCGCCGACCACTACGCGGCGCACGGCCAGATGATGCCGGACGACTGGAAGGAGCAACTCAAGGGGGTGGACGCGCTGTACTTCGGCGCCGTCGGCTGGCCCGCCGCGGTGCCCGACCATGTGTCGCTCTGGGGGTCGCTGCTGAAGTTCCGCCGCGAATTCGACCAGTACATCAACCTGCGGCCGGTGCGCCTGTTCGAGGGCGTGCCCTGCCCCCTGGCCGGCCGAAAGCCCGGCGACATCGACTACCTCGTGGTGCGCGAGAACACCGAGGGCGAGTACACCTCGCTCGGCGGCGTCATGTACGAAGGCACCGAGCGCGAGATCGTGATCCAGGAATCGGTGTTCTCCCGGCACGGCACCGACCGCGTGCTGCGCTTTGCCTGCGAGACGGCGCGCGCGCGCCGGCGCAAGCACCTGACGGTGGCCACCAAGAGCAACGGCATCGCCATCAGCATGCCGTGGTGGGACAAGCGCGCCGACGCGGTCGGCCTCGACTACCCCGAGCTGACGATCGACAAGCAGCACATCGACATCCTGTCGGCGCGCTTCGTGCTGCAGCCCACGCGCTTCGACGTGGTGGTGGCGAGCAACCTGTTCGGCGACATCCTCTCCGACCTCGGGCCCGCGACCACCGGCACCATCGGCCTTGCGCCTTCGGCCAACCTGAATCCGGAGCGCAGGTTCCCGTCGCTGTTCGAGCCGGTGCACGGCTCCGCGCCCGACATCTACGGCCAGAACATCGCCAACCCGATCGCGATGATCTGGTCCGGCGCGCTGATGCTGGACTTCCTCACCCAGGGCCAAGGCGCGGGGCGGGCCGCGCACGACGCGATCCTGGAAGCCATCGAGGCGGTGCTGCGCGACGGCCCGCGCACACGCGATCTCGGCGGTTCCGCGAGCACAACCGAAGTGGGCCTTGCGATCGCCGCGCGCGTCGCGGCGGCCTGAAACCAGGAAAGACTTTGAGACCATGACCACCGAACTCCAACCTGCAGACCTGATGCCTGGGCGGCATCTCATCGGCGCCGAGTGGCGCGAAGCCAGCGACGCGCGCCGCCTCGACGTCACCGACCCCGCGACCGACGGCGTCTTCGCAAGCGTGCCCGACGGCACGCCCGCCGATGCACGCGCGGCGGTCGATGCCGCGCATGCGGCCTTCCCCGCATGGCGCGCGGTGCCCGCGAAGCAGCGCGCGCAGATCCTCAAGCGCTGGAACGACCTCGTGATGGCCCGCCAGGAAGACCTGGGACGGCTGATCTCGCGCGAACAGGGCAAGCCGCTGGCCGAGGGCCGCGGCGAGGTGGCCTATGCGGCCAGCTACATCGAATGGTTCGCCGAAGAAGCGACGCGCGCCAACGGCGAGGTGATCCCGGCGCCGGTGACGGGCCGCCGCATGCTCGCGCTGAGGGAGCCCGTGGGCGTGGTCGCCGCGATCACGCCGTGGAACTTTCCGGCGGCCATGATCGCGCGCAAGATCGCGCCGGCACTCGCCGCCGGGTGCACCGTGGTGTGCAAGCCGGCCGAAGACACGCCCCTGACCTCGCTCGCGCTCGTGAAGCTGGCACAGGAAGCGGGCGTGCCGCCGGGCGTGCTCAACATCGTGACCGCCTCGCGCGAACGCACGCCGGAAGTCGTCGATGCCTGGCTCGACGACTCGCGCGTGCGCAAGATCACGTTCACCGGCTCGACGCCCGTGGGCAAGCACCTCGCCCGCCGGTCGGCCGACACGCTGAAGAAACTGTCCCTCGAGCTCGGCGGCAACGCCCCCTTCATCGTGTTCGAAGACGCCGACCTCGACGCCGCGGTGGAAGGCCTGATGGCCGCGAAGTTCCGCAATGGCGGCCAGACCTGCGTGTGCCCGAACCGCGTGTTCGTGCAGGCTGCCGTGCACGATGCGTTCGTGGACAAGCTCGCGGCACGGGTCGGCGCGCTGCGCGTCGGGCCTGCCAGCGACGAGTCCTCGCAGATCGGTCCGATGATCAACGCGCGCGCCGTCGAGAAGATCGAGCGCCACGTGCACGATGCCGTCTCGCGGGGCGCGCGCATCGTCGTCGGCGGCAAGCGGCTGCGCGATGCGCGACGCGACGGCCCCAACTACTACGCGCCCACGGTGCTGGTGAATGCCGACGCGACGATGGAGTGCAGCTGCGAGGAAACCTTCGGGCCCGTGGTGCCGGTCACGCGCTTCGAGAGCGAGGACGACGTGATCGCCGCCGCCAACGACACGCCCTTCGGCCTCGCGGCGTACTTCTATTCGACCGACGTGCGGCGCATCTGGCGAGTGGCCGATGCGCTGGAGTCGGGCATCGTCGGCATCAACGAAGGGGCCCTGGCCGCCGAGGCGGCGCCCTTCGGCGGCGTGAAGGAATCGGGCTACGGCCGCGAGGGCTCGGTGCATGGCCTGGAGGACTACATGCACATCAAGTACGTATGCCAGGGGCAGCTGTCGACCTACCCGTGGAGTGAAACTCGATGACGGCATCCGACGACCGCAGCGGGGACGACGCCCGGTTCTATGTCGACGGACGCTGGGAAGAACGCAGCCACGCCGCGAGGATCGCGGTCGTCAATCCCTTTTCCGAAAAGATCGTCGGGCATGTCGCGGCCGGCTCGTCGGCGGATGTGGACCTTGCCGTCGCTGCAGCCCGGCACGCTTTCGAAACCTTCTCGCGAACCACGAACGACGAACGGCTCGCACTGCTGGGCCGCGTGTTGGCACTGCTGGAGGAGCGCGCGGAGCTGTTCGCACAAGCCATCGTGACGGAGATGGGCGCGCCCATCGGCTTCGCCCGAAGCGCCCATGTGCCGTTCGCGATCGCGCATGTGCGCACCCAGATGGAAGTGCTGCGGCACTACAAGTTTCTTTCCATCGAGGACGGCTTCGCCATCTCGAAGGAGCCGATCGGGGTGTGCGCGCTGATCACGCCCTGGAACTGGCCGCTGTACCAGATCACCGCCAAGGTCGCGCCCGCGATTGCCGCGGGGTGCACGGTGGTCCTGAAGCCCAGCGAGCTGTCGCCCTACAGCGCCCAGCTCTTTGCGCAGGTGATGCACGACGCCGGCGCGCCGGCCGGGGTCTTCAACCTGGTCGGCGGCACGGGGGAAGTGGTCGGCGCGGCATTGGCGGCGCACCCCGACGTCGACATGATCTCCATCACCGGCTCGACGCGCGCCGGCGTCCTCGTGGCGCAGGCGGCCGCGGTGACGGTCAAGCGCGTGGTGCAGGAACTGGGCGGCAAATCGCCGAACCTCTTTTTCGACGACGCCGATTTCGAACAGGGCGTCGCGAAGGGCGTACTGGCGGGCATGCGCAACGCAGGCCAGTCGTGCAGCGCGCCCACACGCATGCTGGTGCCCGAATCGAGGCTCGCCGAAGTGGAAGCCCTGGCACTTGCGGCGGTGTCCGGCATCACGCTCGGCGATCCGCGCAACGAAAAGACCTCGATGGGGCCGATTGCCAATGCCGCGCAATACGCCAGGGTCCAGGCAATGATCGCCAGCGGCATCGAGGACGGCGCCAGGCTGGTGTGCGGCGGTCCGGGCAGGCCCGATGGGCTGGGCCAGGGCTATTTCGCGCGCCCGACGGTGTTCTCCGATGTCACGCCCGCCATGCGCGTGGCGAGCGAGGAAATCTTCGGCCCGGTGCTGGTGGTCATGCCCTACCGCGACGAGGCGCAGGCCATCGCCATTGCCAACGACACGGTCTACGGGCTCGGTGCAAGCGTGCAGTCCGGCGACCGCGACCGCGCGCGCCGCGTGGCGGCCCGGCTGCGCGCGGGCCAGGTGCATATCAACTATCCGGCCTGGAACGGCCACGCGCCTTTCGGCGGCTACAAAAGGTCCGGCAACGGCCGCGAATACGGCGTCCACGGATTCGAGGAATACCTCGAGGCCAAGGCTGTCGTCGGCTATTGATCCCGTCTTCAGCATCCGGCGACGAACGGCAAGCATGCCTGCAGTCTTTCACTGACCGCTCACGAATATTCCGAGAATGCCCGCACCACTATCTTCCGTAGCCTCCAGCCCGGACCTGCCGACGCAC
Source organism: Variovorax sp. MPBD4-3 (assembly GCF_058809745.1). Taxonomy (NCBI): domain Bacteria; kingdom Pseudomonadati; phylum Pseudomonadota; class Betaproteobacteria; order Burkholderiales; family Comamonadaceae; genus Variovorax; species Variovorax sp. MPBD4-3. The sequence continues at coordinate 99,566 of NZ_JBXASW010000002.1, read as the reverse complement.
GCCGATGTCGTCGTGATCGGCGGCGGCATCATCGGCGTTTTCGCCGCCTACTACATGGCCAGGCGCGGCATGAAGGTCGCGCTGGTGGAAAAGGGCCGCGTCGGCGCCGAACAGTCGAGCCGCAACTGGGGCTGGTGCCGCCAGCAGAACCGGGACGCCCGCGAGTTGCCGATGGCCACGAAGAGCCTGGACCTGTGGGAGCAATTCACGGCGCAGACCGGTGAGGTCACCGGCTTTCAGCGATGCGGCCTGCTCTATCTGAGCAACAGCGAGCAGGAGCTGGCTGGCTGGGCCCGCTGGGGCGAGTTCGCGCGCACGGTCGACGTGAAGACCCAGATGCTGAGTGCGCAAGAAGCGGCGCAGCGCGGCCGTGCCACCGGCAAGCCTTGGAAGGGCGGCGTCTTTGCTCCCACCGACGGCACCGCGGACCCTTCGCGCGCGGCCCCGGCGGTGGCCCGGGCGCTCCTGAAACTCGGCGCAACGTTGCACCAGGGCTGCGCGGCGCGGGGCGTGGAGACAGAGGGCGGGCGGGTCTCGGCAGTGGTCACGGAGCACGGATCGATCCGCACACAGGTCGCGGTACTCGCCGGAGGTGCCTGGGCATCCTCGTTCTGCCGCCAGTACGGCATCCGGTTTCCCCAGGCTGCGATCCGGCAGACGGCGCTGTCGGTGGCCACAGGCGAAAAAGACATACCGGCCGCACTCCACACGAGCGGCGTTTCCATGACACGGCGCGTCGACGGGGGCTACACGCTGGCCGTCAGCGGCCGGGGACGGGTGGACCCGACACCGCAGCTTCTGCGTTTCGCACCGCAGTTCCTGCCCATGTTCCAGCGAAGGTGGCGCAACCTCGCCCCCGGCGGCCTGGAGGGCGTGCGCTCGGGCCATGAAGGCTGGTCCCGCTGGCGGCTCGACAAGCCGACCCCGATGGAGCGGATGCGCATTCTGGATCCGAAGGCGGACGCGGCGGCGGTCGAGCTGACGTACAGGCGCGCGGTGGAACTCGTGCCGGCACTGGAGGGCAGTCCTGTCACGGCCGCCTGGGCGGGCTATGTGGACAGCACGCCCGACGGTGTCCCGGGAATCGGCGAGATGTCGAGCCTGCGCGGACTGGTGCTGGCGGCCGGCTTCAGCGGCCATGGCTTCGGCATCGGGCCCGGGGCGGGCCATCTGATCGCCGACATCGTCAGCGGCGCCGCGCCCCTCGTCGATCCACGGCCCTATCACCCGGACCGATTCCTGTCGTCGGCGTGGGGCAAGGTCGCGGACTTCTAGGGACGGCCATGACGCCCGAGCGCCGCGGCGGCCCGCGCGACGTCAGCCGGCCAGCCCCTGCAGGTCGCCCGCCCGATCCAGCGACCAGATGTTGCGCAGCAGCGTGCGCGCGCGCCCGGTGCCGATCACCGGCGCCGCCAGCTCCAGCAGCTTGTCTTCCAGTTCCGCGTCCGACAGCGGCAGCTCGGGGTCGCCCTTGCGGTCGGGTTGCAGCCAGGCGTGGCGCTGGCCGTCGATCGTCTCGATCTCCACCCGGGCCGAGCGTCGGCCCGGGAAGGCGGCGTCGATCTGCGGATCGACCACGGCCGTGATGCGCGCCATCATCGCGCGCGTGTCGGCATCCGCCAGCCGCTCGGGCGTGTACGCCGCGAGCCGCACGCTGCCGTGCACCAGCGCCGTGGCCACCACGAAGCGCAGGCTGAAGCGCGCCTCGTTCTCGGTGCGCGGATCTTCATGGCAGGCGATGTCCAGCGCGGGACCATAGGTGGCCACGTGCACGCCGCGGACGTCCGCGGCCCGCAGGCCGTGCCGGCGCGCCAGTTCCAGTGCACCGTCGATGGCAGCGAAGGTATGGCCGCAGCCGATGTGGTTCTTGAAGGTCAGCCGGGCGATGTGGAAGTCGCGCCCCAGCGTGTCGCCCACCGCCGACCAGTCCGGCGCGTCGCTCATGGCACGGCCGAAGCCCGCTTCGCCCTCGAGCACGTCCAGCGCGCCCGTCACACCCTGCGCGGCCAGTTGCGCCGCGAGCACGCCGCCTTCGGCGGCACGCCCTGCATGCAGCGGCTTGGACATCGAATCCATTCGGAAGGCCTGCTGCAGCCCCGCCGCGAAGGTGGCGGCCGTGGCCAGCGCATGGGCGAAAGGCGCGCCGTGCAACCCCAGCAGGCCGGCGGCGGCGGAGGCCGCGCCGAAGGTGCCTACCGTGCCCGTGTTGTGCCAATGGCGATAGTGCGCCCGCCCCATCGCCACGCCGATGCGCGTCGAGACCTCATAGCCGAGCACCACGCCGCGCAGGAAATCCAGGCCGCTGGCGCCCCGGTCCTGTGCGATGGCCAGCGCGGCCGCCACGGTGGCCGCGCCGGGGTGGTACATGGCATCGCGAAAGCTGTCGTCCACCTCGGCCGCGTGGGCCGCCGTGCCGTTGAGCAAGGCCGCCGCACGCGCCGGCGCCAGACGGCCATCGGGCAGGCGCGCACGGCCACGGTCGAGGTCGTCGGCAAGCAGCGCGCGAAGCTGCGGCATGGGCGCAACGTCCAGGCCGGGAAACAGCGCGGCATGCCAGTCGATCACGGCGCGTTTGGCATGGTGCAGCACCTCGTCGTCCAGCCGGGCCTGGCGGAATTCGGTGGCGTAGCGGGCGAATACTTCGGTGGCGTACACGGGATGTCCGATCGGTTCGAGAACAGGAGAGAAAGAAGAAGAACCAGACCTGTCGCTCAGGCCAGCACGACCACGCCGTCGGCGGCGCGCACGCCCTGCCCCTGCGGCAGCACGAAGACGGGATTGATCTCGGCCTCGACCAGGCGCTCGCCAAGCTGCGCCGCCATCCTCGAGAAAGCGACGATCGCGTCGACCAGCGCCTCGACGTCGGCCTTGGGCCGCCCACGGAACCCGTCCAGCAGCGGCCAGGTCTTGAGGTCCTGCGCCATCGACAGCGCCTCGGCCCGGCCGAGCGGCTTCAGGCCCTGTGCGTCCTGCGCGAGCAGCCGCATGGTGGTGTCCTTGAAGAGCTCCGCCGTCACGCCGCCCATGCCCAGCAGGATGGCCGTGCCCAGCGCATCGCGGTGCATTCCCAGGATCAGCTCCGTGCCGCCCGCGACCATCTCCTGCACCAGGAAGCGCTGCACATCCATTCCGGTGCGGCTCTTCACTTCGGTCGCCATGCGGCCGATGCGCTCGCCGATGGTGTCGCCGTCCAAGCCGACCGCAACGCCGCCCACGTCGCTCTTGTGCGTGATCTCGGACGACAGGATCTTGAGCACGACGCGCCCACCCAGCTCGCGCGCGGCGGCTTCGGCCTCGGCCGGCGAAGCGACCACGCGTTCCGAGGCGCAGGGCACGCCGAAGCGCGCGAACAGCTGCTTGGCCTTTGCCTCGTCGAGCGAGCCGGAGGGAAAGTCGCAGGCCTCGACCGGCGGCAGCGCCGCGTCGTCTTGTGCAGGCGCCATGAAGCGCTGCACGCGCAGCATGCCGGCCAGCGCGGCGGTGCAGCTCTCGGCGGCGGTGAAGGCCGGCACGCCGCGCCGCGTGAGCAGTGCGCCCACTTCGGGCGCATGCGGGCTCACGTAGGCCATCACCGGCTTGTCGGAGTTCGGCAGGCATTCCTGGATGGCGCCGGCCAGCAGTTCGGGCATGGCCAGGCTGGAGGAGCCGACGATGATCACCAGCGCGTCGTAGCTCGGGCTCGCCAGCAGCGCGTTGATGGCGCCGCGCAGCAGGTCGGGGCGCAGGCCCGCGAGCGTCACGTCGATGGGGTTGCGGTCGAGCACGGCCTCGCTGCCGCTCTGCAGCGCGCGCAGTGCATTGGCGGTGGCCTCGTCGGGCGCGGGCGTATCGAAGCCCGCCACGCCCAGGTCGTCCGACACCAGCGTGCCGGCGCCGCCCGTGGAGGTGAGGATGGCGACGCGCCCGCCGCGCAGCTTGCGGCCCGTGGACAGCGCCACGGGAATGTCCAGCAGATCCGAGAAACTCTGCGCCCGGATCACGCCGACCTGCCTGAACAGCGCGTCATACATGCTGTCGGCACCCGCCATGGCACCGGTGTGCGACACGGCGGCCTTCGCGCCCGCCTCCGAGCGGCCGATCTTGAAGGCAACGACCGGCTTGCCCAGGCGTGCGGCCTTCAGGCAGGCCGCGCGGAACTTCGCGGGGTCGCGCACGGTTTCGACGTACAGCGCAATCACCTTGGTGGCGGGGTCGTCGGCCAGGTGGTCGATGAAGTCGGCCAGTTCCAGGTCGACCTCGTTGCTCGTGGAGATCAGCTTCGACAGGCCGATGCCGCGCGCCGCGGCGCGCGACAGCAGCGAGCCCAGGATGCCCCCGCTCTGCGAGACCACGCCGATGCCGCCGGCCTGGAACTCATCCATCTCCAGCGCACCGGACGGCGACAGGACGATGTTGTCCGTGAGGTTGACGAGCCCGATGGTGTTGGGACCCAGGATGCGCATCGTCCCTGCTGCCTCGACCAGCTGCTGCTGGCGCCGCGCGCCCTCCTCGCCGGTTTCGGTATAGCCGCTGGCCAGCACGATGGCGGCGGCGCAGCCGCGCTGCGACAGCTCCTTCACGGCCAGGTGCGCACGCTCGGCCCCCAGCAGCACGACGGCGACGTCGGGCACTTCGGGCAGCGACGCGATGTCGGGGTAGCACGGCAGCTCGCCGATGCGCTCGACCTTCGGGTTCACCGGCAGGATGCGCCCGGAGAAGCCGTGCTTCTGCAGATAGGCCACGGGGCGGCCGGTGGTTTTCTTCGGGTCTGCCGAGGCGCCGATGACGGCGACGCTGCGTGGCGACAGCAGCTTGGCAATGGCGTCGTTCATGGGGTCAATCCTTCGCGGCCGTCTTGGCCAGGAACGCTTCGACCGACGCGCGGTGCTCGCTGCTGGTGTAGCAGATGCCCTGCGCCTGGCTGCCCTGCGCGAACACGTCGTGCGAGGTCAGCTCGAAACTCTGGTTCAGGATGGTCTTGGTCAGCGCGAGTGCAGTGGAAGACGCCGCTGAAAGCTCTGCGGCCCACGCCTGGGCGTCGGCCAGCAAGGTCTCGGCGCTGGTCTTGCGGTCGACGATGCCCAGCGCAAGGGCTTCTTCCACCTTGACCTGGCGGCCGGTGAAGATCAGCTCCTTGGCCTTCGGCAGGCCCACGCGGCGCGGCAGGAAGTACATGCCGCCGCCATCGGGAATGATGCCGCGCAGCACATAGCTCCAGGCGAAGCTGGCCCACTCGCTGGCGATGATGAAGTCGCAGGCCATCGCGGTGTCCGCCCCCAGGCCGGAGGCGGCGCCGTTGACCGCCGCGATCACCGGCTTGGGCATGGTGTGCAGCAAGGCCTGCACGTGGTGCACACGCTGCTGGCGATGCCAGCCGTTGAAGCCGACCTCGCCTGCCGGTGCGTTCATGCGCTTCTGCATTCCGCTGATGTCCCCGCCGGCGCAGAAGCCCTTGCCCGCACCGGTCAGCACCATGGCCCTGATGGCCTTGTCCGCCGCCACGTGCTCCAGCACGTCGATGAATTCCGTGCGCATGTCGTCGCTCATGGCGTTGCGCTTGTCGGGGCGGTTGAATGTCACGGTCGCGATGGCGTCCGTCACCTGAAACTCGATGAGGGTGTATGTCATGTGCTTTTTTCCTGGGCGGTCGATGGCCGCCGTTCAATCGGCCTTGATGCCGTTTTCCTTGATGACGCGCGCCCAGCGTTCTTCTTCGGCCCGGACGTAGCTGTCGAGCTCCGCCGGCGGCCCGGCGTTGATGGCCAGCCCTTCGTGTTCGATCTTCCGCACGAAGTCGGGTGCACGGGCGGCCTTGCGGCCGGCGGCGTTGAGGCGCTCGATGACTGCGGGCGGCGTGCCGGCCGGCACGTACAGGCCGTACCAGCTCTCCACCAGATAGCCCGGCACGCTGGCGGCGATGGCCGGCACGCCCTTGAATGCCGGCGAGGGCTCGGCCGTGGTCACGCCCAGCGCGCGCAGCTTGCCGCCGTCGACGAAGTTGGACACCGCCGCCGCGGTGGCGAACATCATGTCGACCTGGCCGCCCAGCAGATCGGTCAGCGCGGGCCCTGCGCCCCGGTAGGGGATGTGCGTGAGCTTGACCTTCGCGAGGTTGGCGAGCATCTCGCCGGCCAGGTGGGCGGAAGTGCCCGCGCCTTGCGACGCATAGGTCAGCTTGCCGGGGTTGGCCTTCGCGGCGGCGAGCAGGTCGGCCACGGACTTGTAGGGGCTGTCGGGGCGCACCACCAGCACGTTGGGTCCGCGACCGATGAGCAGGACAGGCGCGAAAGCCTTGTTGCTGCCGTAGGGAAGCTTGGGCTGCAGTGCAGGGTTGACGGCATGGGCGAACGAGGCGACCACGACGCTGTAGCCGTCCGGCGCGCTCTTGGCCACGTTGTCCGTGCCGATCAGCGTTCCCGCGCCCGGCTTGTTGTCGACGATGACGGGTTGTCCGAGATCCTTGGACATCTCCGCGCCCAGCGTGCGGGCGATCAGGTCGGTGCCCCCGCCCGGAGCGAAGGGCACGACGAACCGGATCGGTTTGTCTGGATACGCGAATGCCGCGCCGAAGGCCGCGAGACCCATGAAGAGGAAGAAAAGCGCGCGCAGTCGGCGCATGCAATGAGCAGCCATGATCTGATGTCTCCAGAACCAAGTGTTGAATCCCTTTGTGCTCGCGAACGTTCTTGGCTACGCCGCGGATGGGTTGCGCGGACTTTAGGAGCAAGTGATCGAATCCGGGGAGGCCAATTCCATTGATTGGAATTTCCCTATGATGATTCGCTCTCCGCAAGACCCCGCAGCCCACGCCATGACCGATCAAGCCCGCTTCTTCCTCGACCACAAGCCCGGGCGATCGCCCGCGAACCGCTCGCTGGAGCGGGGGATCGAGATCCTTCGCGCCTTTCGTCCCGGCTCGGAGCTGCTGGGCAATGGCGAACTGGCCGAGCGCACGGGCCTCTCCAAAGCCACGGTGAGCAGGCTCGCGCAGACGCTCGTCGGCACCGGCATGCTGCAGCTCGACAAGGCCGAACGCGCCTACCGGCTGGCGCCCGGGGTCCTGAGCCTTTCCCATGCGATGCGAACCGCGTCGCGGGTCTTGCAGGCAGCGGCTCCGCGCATGCTGGAGCTGGCCAGGAAGCGCCACATCAACGTGGGGCTGGCCGCGCCCGACCGGGAAGAGATGGTCTACCTGGAGTCCATCCGGTACGCCAGGCGCGCGGCGCTGCGCCACGTGGTCTCCGGCCAGCGCGTGCCGATGGAACTCACTTCGCTCGGCCGTGCGTACCTGGCCGCGCTCGCGCCGCGTCCGCGGGCCCAGCTGATGCAGCTTCTTTCACGACGCCGCCTGCACTGGAAGGGCATCCAGGCCGAGATCAGGCAGGCATGCGCCGATGTGCAGGAAAGAGGTTTTTGCGCCGCGGCCTGGCAGCCTGAAGTGGTTGCCCTGGCCACGCCGCTGGAAGTCGAAGGCGCGGTCTACGCATTGAATGTGAGCCTCTCGACACGCGAGTCGATCGCCGAGATCGCGCGCGAGCTGGGACCGTCGCTTCTCGCACTGGCCCAGGCCGTTCGCCATGACCTGGTGCTGCAGGAGCCGAGGTTCGTTTGATTCGCACGCCCTGGCACGGGGCCACCCATCGCCGCAGAGCATCAGGCTAGCCGCGCGCTTTCGATTTCCTGGCAAAGAGCCCCTCGCACAGGCCGCGCAGCCAGCGGTTCGCGGGGTCCTGGTTGTAGCGCGCATGCCAGTGCTGCTTGACGGTGAAGGGCGGCACGGGCACCGGGCAATCGAACACCGCGAGCCCGTTGGTGCGGGCCAGCGTCTCGCCGATCTGGCGGGGCACGGTGGCCACGAGGTCGGTGGTCGAGACGATGGCGGCCAGGCCCAGGAAGCCCGGCAGCTCCAGCAGGATGCGGCGCGCCACGCGGTGCCGAAGCAGCGCCGCCTCCAGCAACTGCACGCCCGTACCGCCGACGATGCCGATGTGCGCCTCGGCCTTGTAGTCGCGCAGGCCCATGCCCTTGGCGCCGACGCGCGGATGCCGTGCATTCACCAGGCACACCCAATCCTGCGGATAGAGCACCTGTTGGTAGAAGCCTGATTCGAGCCATGGCACCAGTCCGATCGCAAGGTCGGCCTGGCCGGACTGCAGCGCCTGCCCGGTCTGCTCGTCGATGCGCGCGGCCTCCAGGCGAATGCCCGGGCCCACGGCGCGCACATGGGCCAGCAGTTGCGGCAGCAGCGTGATGTGGCTGGCATCGGTCATGCAGATGCGAAAGCGCCGCGTCGCACTCGACGGATCGAACACTTCCTGCGGCGCGGCCACGCGGCGCAGCGCCGCCAGTGCCTCGCGCGCCGGAACGATCAGCTCGTCCGCACGCGGCGTGGGCTGCATGCCCGCCGCGGTGCGCACGAACAGCTCGTCGCCCAGGTGCCGGCGCAGCCGGCCCAGCCAGTTGCTCACCGTCGGCTGGCTCTGGCCGAGCTGGTCGGCCGCGCGCGTCACGCTCTGCGTGGTGTAGATCAAGTCGAACAGGCGCAGCAGCTTGAGGCTGAGCAGGCCCGTGCCCGCATCGAGGTTGTCGTCGTCGGCGTTCATTTCAAAACGGAATGTAGACCATTCGTCCCATGTCATGGACGAGATGTTGCTCGCAACCTATCTTCAGCGCATTCCTTCGAGATATTCCTAGTGGAGACAGGCATGAAGATCTATTTCCTGGGCGCTGGCGCGCTCGGCTGCGCCATCGGCGGCACGCTCGCCGCCGGCGGGTCGGACGTCACGCTCATCGATCCTTTCCAGGCGCACGTCGACGCCATCAACCGCGACGGTCTCCTCATGAAGGAAGGCGACTCGGAACGCCGGGTCACGGTGCGCGCGGCCAACAGCGTCGAGGGCCTGCCGCCGGCCGACCTGGTGATCGTGCTGGTCAAGTCCTTCCACACGCGCTCGGCCATCGAAGGCGCGCTGTCGGTCGTCGGCCCCGGCACCGCGCTGATGTCGCTGCAGAACGGCATGGGCCACGAGGAGATCCTGGCCGACGTCGCCGGCCGCGCGCACGTGCTGGCCGGCAAGACCTACGTCGGTGGCGTTCTGCTCGGCCCGGGCAGCGTCATTGCCGGCACGCGCGGCAAGCGCACGGTGATCGGCGAACTCGACGGCAGCGTGAGCGAACGCGCCAGGGCCATCGCCGCCGAATTCGAGCGCGCCGCACTCCCCTGCGAGGTCAGCGACAACATCCTGGGCGTGATGTGGGACAAGCTGCTCATCAACGTCTCGACCGGCGCGCTCAGCGGCATCACGGGCCAGGTGTACGGCAGCCTCTACGCGGTGCCCGAGATCGAGGCCACGGCCGTCGCCGCCGTGGCCGAGGCCATGGCCGTCGCGCGGGCCAGCGGCGTGAAGCTGTCGATCCAGTCGCCGCGCGACGCATGGGTCATGGCCGCCGAAGGCCTGCCCTACGAGTTCAAGACCTCGATGCTGCAGAGCCTGGAGAAAGGCTCCATCACCGAGATCGACTTCATCAACGGCGCGGTGGTGCGCGGCGGGCTGCAGCATGACGTGCCGACGCCGGTCAACCAGACGCTGGTTGCGGCCATCAAGGGCATCGAACGCCGGCTGGAGGCGAAATGAGCACGCCGCGCGCCTATGTGGAGCACGTCGCCATCTGGGTGAAGGACATCCACTGGCACATCAGGTTCTTCCACGACGTCTGCGGCATGACGATGCGCGAAGTACAGGGCACGCTCGAAGAGCCGGTGCAGTACTGGACCCTCGGCGGCCTGCAGTTCATGGCCAAGCCGGACTACACAGGGCCTGAAGGCCGCCTCGGCCATCTCGGGGTGATGTGCGAAGACCTCGAAGCCGCACTCGCCGCCGCGCAGGCCTTCGGCGTGACCGAAATGCCGCAGGGCCGCAACTGGCTGCGCCTGCCGGACGGCCTGGCCGTCGAGTTCATCCAGGCCAGCGCCGGCGCCGTCGCGCGCGTGCTCGCCATCGATCCCCGCGCCTGACGACCCGCCACCCATACAGAGAGAGACACACACCATGAGCGCCTTGACCATCGAAGACAAATACTGGGACGACGCCGTCGTCGGCCAGGAATGCATCAGCCCGCCCTATGAAGTGACGGAGGCGCGCGTGATGGCGTATGCCGACCTCACCGGCGACCACACCCCCGTTCACACCGACGAAGCCTATGCGCGCACCACGCCCTTCGGCACCCGCGTGGCGCACGGGCTGTTCGGCCTGTCGGTGGCCGACGGGCTCAAGACGAAGAGCGACATGCGCTTCATGCCGGGCATGTCGCTCTGCTGGGAATGGCGCTTCGTGGCCCCCATCAAGCTCGGCGACACGGTGCGCGTGAAATTCCACGTCGGCAGCAAGCGCGAATCGGCGAGCAAGCCGGGCTGGGGCATCCTCGTGCTGCCGTCCGAACTCATCAACCAGCGCGACGAGGTCGTGCAAAAGGGCGAGCACCGCGTGATGGTGCCGAGGAAGCCGGCATGAGCGCGTCACCGAAACAGGCGCTGCCGCTGGCCGGCCTGCGCGTCATCGACTACAGCCACTTCCTGGCCGGTCCCTATGTCGGGCGCTGCCTTGCCGCGCTCGGTGCGGAAGTCATCAAGGTCGAGCGTCCCGGCACGGGCGACGCGGGGCGCCAGCATGCGTGGTTCGTCGGCGACCACAGCGGCTATTTCCTGCAGCAGAACATGGGCAAGAAGGGCCTCAGCGTGAACACGAAGGACCCACGCGGCCGGGCGCTGATGAAGAAGCTGGTCGACAGCGCCGACGTGTTCGTCGAGAACTACCGCCCCGGCGCGCTCGACAAGCTGGGCCTGGGCTATGCCGAACTCGCCGAGACCAACCCCGGCCTGGTGTACTGCTCGATCTCGGCCTACGGCCACACCGGCCCCGACGCGCACCGCGCGGGCTTCGGCCTCATCGCGGAGGCCAAGAGCGGCATCATGCAGATGGTCGGCAATCCGGGCGAAGCGCCGCCGCTGCTGCGCATCTCGCTGGGCGACATGTACACCGGCATCCACGCGGTCGCCGCAATCAACGCCGCGCTGCTGGGGCGCGTGAAGTCCGGACGCGGGCAGCACATCGACATGGCGCTGTACGACACGCTGGTGTCGATGCACGAGTACGCGGTGCAGTGCTACACGCTCTCCAATGGCCAGGAGGTGCCGGTGCAGACCGGGCACGACATGCCCAATTCCACGCTCTACGGCGTGTTCCGCGCGCAGGACGGCGATCTCGTGATCGCCGCGCAGGTGGACGACGCCTGGAAGCGCTTTGCCGCGCTGGTCGAGCAGAACGGCGGCCCCGCGGGTTTCGGCAGCGACACGCGGCTGCACGCGTCGGCCGGGCGCAATGCCCATCGCACGGAAATTCTTGACGTGGTGAAGCCGTGGGTGGCGGCGCGGCCGGTCGCGCAGGTGCTGAAGCTGCTGGACGGCATCGACGTGCCGGCCGCCAAGGTCCAGCGCATCGACGAAGTGCTGGCCGATCCGCAGATCCATGCGCGCGGCATGGTGGTCGAGCAGGAGCATCCGGTGCTCGGAAAGATCCGCCTGCCAAACCTGCCCTTCCACATGTCGGGTTGCGACACCTCGATCACGCAGGTGGCCCCCGAGCTGGGCGAGCACAACGCGGAGATCGCGGCGAGCCTCGGCTTCGATGCCGCGCAGATCGCCGACATGCAGGCCGACGGCGTGCTCTACAGCAAGTAAGGAAACAGCCATGACCGACAAGTACGCCGTGATCGGCAACCCGATAGGACACACCAAGTCGCCGATGATCCATGGCAGCTTCGCGCAGGCGACCGGCCAGGACATCGACTACAGCGCGATCGAAGGCTCGCTGGAGCGCTTCGCCGACGACGTGCACGCATTCCGCAAGGCAGGCGGGCGCGGAATGAACGTCACGGCCCCCTTCAAGCTGCAGGCCTTCGCACTGGCCACCGAGCGGCTCGAACGCGCCGAGCTCGCCGGCGCCACCAACGCGCTGAAGTTCGAAGGCGAACGCATCCTTGCCGACAACTTCGACGGCGTGGGCCTGACCAACGACATCCAGTGCAACCTGGGCTTTCCGCTCGAGGGCGCGCGCATGCTGGTGCTCGGCGCGGGCGGCGCGGTGCGTGGCGCACTGCAGCCGTTTCTGGCGCAACAACCGGGCGTGGTGGTGCTGGCGAACCGCACGCAGGCCAAGGCCGTCGATCTCGCGAAACAGTTTGCCGGGCATGGCCGCGTGCAAGGCTGCGGCTACGGCGATCTGGCGGGCGAGCGATTCGACATCGTCATCAACGGCACCTCCGCCAGCCTCCGGGCCGAACTGCCGCCCCTGCCCGCACAGGCGCTGCAGGGCGCGAAGCTCGCCTACGAGCTCGCCTACGGGAAGGGCCTGACGCCCTTCCTGCGCCTGGCGCAGAACGCCGGCGTGCCGAAGCTGGCCGACGGCGTCGGCATGCTGGTGGAACAGGCGGCGGAAGCCTTCCTGTGGTGGCGCGGCGTGCGGCCCGACACGCGCAGCCTCATCGACCGCATGACCATTCCCCTGGTCTGACCCGAAGACCTGGAGACGACCCCATGAAGATCCTCATGCTGCACGGCATCAACCACGACATGTTCGGCAAGCGCGACCCGAAGCAGTACGGCACGGTGACGCTGGCCGAGATCGACGCGCAACTGCAGGCACTCGGCAAGGAGCTCGGCACCGAAGTCGAGAGCTTCCAGACCAATTGCGAAGGCGCGATGTGCGAGCGCATCCATCGCGCCTTCACCGAGGGCGTGGACGCGGTGCTCATCAACGCCGGTGCCTGGACGCACTACAGCTACGGCATTCGCGATGCGCTGGCGATCCTCACCGTGCCGGTCGTCGAGTTGCACATGTCGAACATCCATGCGCGCGAGACGTTTCGCCATCACTCGGTGTTCGCCGAGATCGTGAAGGGACAGATCTGCGGCTTCGGCGTGGACAGCTACCTGCTCGGCCTGCGTGCCGCGGCATCGGCCGCGGTGCGGGCGCACTGAGACCGCGCTGGTGCCTCAGATCATCGCGAAGCCGCCCGACGCTCCGACGGTCTGGCCCGTGATGAAGAGCGCCCGGTCGGACGCGAGAAACGCCACCAGGCCGGACACGTCCTGCGGCCTGGACAGCCGCCCGACGCCCTTGGAGATCGGATAGATATTCACCATCTTGGCGAGCAGTTCGTTGTTCTGCGGCGTCGCGTCGATGTGCAGCGGGCCGTCCTTGATGCCTTCATGCGACACCGCACCCAGTGCGATGGAATTGACGGTGATCGCATGGCGGCCGTGTTCGCGCGCCAGTGCCTTGGCGAAGCCGGCAATCGCGGCCTTGGCGCTGGAGTAGACGGCCATGTTGGCTTCCCCGATCCGGCCCGCCTCCGAGATGATGTTGACGATGCGTCCGCGCCTGGCCGTCACCATGCCGGGCAGCACCGCATGGCAGCAGTGGAAGGTGCCGTAGACGTTGAGATTGACGATCTTGGCCCAATCGGCCACGGGCATGTCGACGAAGGCCGGTGTGCGCCCTCCCTTTTCGCGCCGCTCGGGAATGATCCCCGCGTTGTTCACCAGGATCTGCACGGGCGCATCGAAATGCCGGACCGCGGCGTCCACCATGCCTTGCACCTGATCGGCCTGCGTGATGTCCGCGGGTGCGGCCAGCGCTTGGCCTCCCTCGCTCTCGATCTCGCGCGCAACGGCCTGTGCGCGCTCGGCAAACAGGTCGTTAACGACCACGCGCGCGCCTTCGCGGGCGAGCTCGATGCAGATCTGGCGTCCGACGCCCTGCCCGCCTCCGGTCACCAGGGCCACCTGGGATTCCAAACCGAGTTTCATGTGTACTTTCCTTGCTGTTGGATGAATGAAGATGCGGGCGGCGCTCAGCGGCCCTGGAACACTGGCTTTCGCTTCTCGACGAAGGCCCGCATGCCCTCCTTGCGGTCTTCGCTGTCCACCAGGAGGGCCGCGGCATAGCGCTCGTACTCGAGGCCGCTGTCCAGGTCGGTCTGCATGCCGCGGTTGACCGCTCGCTTGACGAAGCGCACGGCCAGCGGCGGCATCTCGCCGATCTGCCGCGCCAGCGCGAGGGCGCCGGACATCAGTTCGGCGCCCGGCATCACCTGGGTGACCAGCCCGTAGTCCAGCGCGCGAGCCGCATCGATCTGTTCGGCCGTCAGCATCAGCGCCTTGGCGCGCGCCTCGCCGATCAGACGCGGCAGCCGCTGCGTGCCACCGGCCGCGGGAATGACGCCCAGGCGGACTTCGGGAAGCCCCAGGCGGGCATGGTCCGCCGCGATCCGGATGTCGCAGCACAGCGCAAGCTCCAGCCCGCCGCCGAGTGCCACCCCGTTGATCGCCGCGATGGTGGGCTTCTCGAACTCCTCGATGCCGCGGAACAGGTCGTGCGTGGCCTTCTGCGCGACGAAGAAGTCGGTCGCGCAGATCTGATGGTCCGCGCGCTCCTTGATGTCGGCACCCGCGCAGAACGCGCGCTCGCCGGCGCCGGTGAGCACCACCGCGCGCACGCGCGCATCCGCGCGCGCCAGTTCGAAGAACGCGCGCGCGAGGTCCGGTTTCATCGTTCCGCCGAGCGTGTTCATGCGATCGGGCCGGTTGAGCGTCACGACGGCCACGTGGCCGTGGACGGCGTAGTCCAGCGTCGGGAGCTCGACGCGGTCAGGATGCGTGTTGTCGGTCATGGGTGTCTCCATTTCGTTCAGGCGGTGCCGCGCGAGAGCACGTGCGCGATCGCGACGGATCCCAGGCCGATCATGTGGGCCATGCCCCAGTTGGCGCCCTCGTGCTGCCGTCCGCTGGCTTCACCGCGAAGCTGCCGGGTGATTTCCGCAATCTGGCCGATGCCGGTGGGCCCCAGCGGATGCCCCATGCCGATCAGGCCGCCCGACGCATTGATCGCGCAGCGCCCGCCGATCTGCGAGTCGCCGCGCTGCAGGAAGGCCGCGCCCTCGCCCGGCTCGCAGACACCCACGGCCTCGCTGTAGAGCAACTCTTCCACCGAGAAGGCGTCGTGCAGTTCCAGCAGATCCAGGCGTGACGCGGGAATGGCCGCCTGCGCAAGCGCGGCGCCTGCGCTGGCGCGCACCAAGTCGACGGCGGCGGCGCCGTAGCTGGTTTCCGGCGTCTCGCTGCACGCCGCCGAGGCGCGCACGCGCACACAGCGAGCGGCATCCAGGCCCAGGCGGCTCAGCGCGCGGCCCGACACCAGGATCGCGGCGGCCGCGCCTTCGCCGCGCGGGCAGCATTGCTGGACCGTCAGATCCCCCGCCACGCGCGGCGAGCCGAGCACCTGCTCGAGGGTGCGCGGCTTGCGAAACTGCGCATACGGATTGCGCGAGGCATTGCCATGGTTCTTGACGGCGACCTTGGCCATCGCCTGCGCGTCGGCGCCACGCTCCCTCAGGTAAGTGCGCGCCATCATGGCGAACTTCACGGCGGGCACCGTGGCGGTGTCGCTCAGCCGTGCCAACCCTTCCTTGTCGGCGGCGCGCCGGCCGTCGCCGTGCTTGTCCACGCCGACGGCCAGCACCACGTCGCTCACGCCGCGCGCCACCTCCATGCATGCCTGGCGGAACGCGAACGACCCCGATGCGGACGCGTTCTCGACCTGCGTGACCGCCAGCCCCGTGGCGCCGAGGTGCCGGAACATCACGCGCCCCGCGGCCATGCCGATGGACGTGGTTCCGACATAGGCGCTCTGGACCTGCGGCCACGCCAGGCCCGCGTCTGCCAGCGCGCCCCGCACCGCGGCGAGCCCCAGGTGCGTGTAGGGCGTGTCGCTCGGGAACTGGTACGCATGCATGCCGATGCCGGCCACGTACACGCCGTCGTTGTCGTCGATCCAGTTGCTCATCGCGCCGCTCCTTCGGCCGGCACGAAGCGGCATGCAAAAGTCTCTCCGCCGGGCAACGCAACGGCGACGGCGCGAAGCGCCATGCCGACCTGCAGGCACGACTCGTCCGATCCGGCCATCACGCCCTCTTCGATGATTCCGTCCTCGATGAGGATGTCCGCCGCAATGCGCGGCACCTCCATGTCGGGCAGCAGCGGCACATGCAGCGTCACGAACTCCAGCAGCTTGCCGCCGCCTGGTCGCGCGACCTTCTCGGCGTTGCTCAGCGGGTCGCCGCAATGGCTGCAGCCGGGCACGTTGGCGGGGAAGACGAGCTTCCCGCAGGCCGGGCACTGCGCGAAGAGGAACTCCAGCGACGCACCGTCGGGCGCGAGCTGGTAGAGCGTTGGATGCTGTGGCTGAAGGCCACGCAATTCATTGGTCATGGAAGTGGTTTCCTGGTTTTGCAAAAAGGGCGGGGGGCGGGCAGCGCGTGGCTACTCCAGCTTGGCGCCGGAGCTCTGCACCACGTCGCGCCAGCGCGTCATCTCCGACTTGACGAAAGCGTCCAGCTTCTCGCCGCGCATGCCGCGCATCGGCACGCTGCCGAACTTCTCGGTGGCGGCCAGCAGCTCTGGATTCACGATGGCTTCGGCCATGGCGTCGGCAAGGCGCTTGACGATGGGCGCCGGCGTCTTCGACGAGACGAACATCGCGCCCCACGCGCTCGACGCAGCGCCGGGATAGCCCAGTTCGCCCACGGTCGGCAGGTCGGGCGCGCTGGACAGCCGCGACTTGCCGGTGACCGCCAGCGCCTTCAGCTTGCCCGACTGCACGAAGGGCAGCACCACGGCTGCGTAGTCGAAGGCGAGGTCGAGGTTGCCGGCGATCAGGTCGGTCAACGCGGGGCTGCTGCCCTTGTAGGGCACGTGCGTCATCCGGATGCCCGCGGTCGTCTGGAAGAGCTCCGCCGTCAGGTGCGTGGCCGTGCCCGCGCCCGCCGAGCCGAAGTTGAGCTTGCCGGGGTTCTTCTTGGCGTACTCCACCAGCTCGGGCACCGTCTTGAACGGCTTGTTCGGATTGATGACCAGGATCAGCGGCGACTCCGACATGCCGTGCACGGCGGTGAAGTCCTTGACCGGGTCGTAGCGCACGTTCTTGTAGAGCGCCAGGTTGGCGGCGTGCGTGCCCTGGGTGCCGTAGATCAGGGTGTAGCCGTCTGCCGGCTGCCGCACCGCGGAGTCCACACCGATCGAGCCGCCCGCGCCGGGCCGGTTTTCCACGACCACGGGCTGCCCGAGCTTCTCGCCGAGCTTCTGCGCCAGCAGGCGCGAGGTGTTGTCGGTGATGCCTCCGGGCGGGAACGGCACGACGAAGGTCAGCGGCCTGGACGGCCAGCCGTCGGCCTCGCTGGCGGCGTGCCCGGGGGCGGAAAGAAGAAGTGCGCAGCCGAGAGCGGCAATGGCTTTGAGGAAGGTTTTCAAGGTTGTCTCCTGGTTTTGGAATTCGATTCGTTTGTGTTTTTTCTACGAATGGACGTAGACTACTTCAACCCTTCGTTGTTTGACAACCGTGTTTTCTGACTTTTTTGATCGCCGCCCAGGATGGAAACTCCATGAAAGTCGGGAATGTCGTCGCTATGATCGACAACTTCTACGACCTATCGGAGGATTCATGCCCACCATCGTTCCTGCGGCCACCCGCACGATGACCCTGCTCGAAGTCTTTGCGCGAGAAAAGCGCGAGCTGTCTAACTCGGACCTGGCCCGGCTCATGGACCTGCCCGAGAGCAGTTGCTCCGACCTGCTGCACACGCTGCACGAGTTGGGCTATCTGCTGCGCACCGCGCGCAGCCGGCGCTTCTATCCAACCGCGCGCCTGCTGACGGTGGCCAAGGAAATCTCGGCAAGCGACCCGCTCTACGCCGTGGGTGCCGAGGCGTGCGAACTGCTGCGCGACCGCACCGGCGAGACCGGGCTGTGCGGCAGGCTGGAGAGCGGCGTCGTGAAAGTCATCGCGCTGAGCGAGGGCCGCCATGCGCTGCGCTACATGCAGCACGTGGGCGACAAGCTGGCGCTGCACGTCTCCGCGCTGGGCAAGGCGATCCTCGCGATCGGCACGCCCGAAGAAGCGGCGCGCCAGTTGCGACTGAAGCCGCTGCGCTCGCTGGCCTCCGGAACGATCACCGACCTGTCCGAGCTGGAGGCGCAGGTGGCGCGCGCGCGCGAACAGGGCTGGATCTGGGTCGAGAACGAAGGCAGCGAAGGCCTGACCGCCGTGGCGGTGGCCGGCCAGATCGGCGGCGAGACCCTGGCCCTGTCGGTGGCCGGCCTGACCCACCGCATGCGCGACCAGCGCGAGCGCTGCATCGAGGCGCTGCAGGAGGTCAAGGCCGTCGTCTTCCGGGAGCAGCAGCCGGTGTCGTCGCCTGCCTCCTCCTCTTCTTCTTCCACATCTTCCCGCCGCGGCACCAAGGCCCCGCCTCCCGACGAGCCTTGAGCGCCGCTCAACTTCACCTTCAAAAACCAGGAGACCCCGTGTACACCCAGACTGCAGAACAAACCATGCTGCGCGACAGCATCCGCCGCTTCATGAAGAGCGAAGTCGCACCCGTCGTTGCCCGCCACGACCAGGAGCG
This sequence comes from Variovorax sp. MPBD4-3, assembly GCF_058809745.1. Taxonomy (NCBI): domain Bacteria; kingdom Pseudomonadati; phylum Pseudomonadota; class Betaproteobacteria; order Burkholderiales; family Comamonadaceae; genus Variovorax; species Variovorax sp. MPBD4-3. The sequence goes on along the minus strand of NZ_JBXASW010000002.1, from coordinate 81,068 downwards.
CACCTTCCCCTTCGAGCTGCTCAAGCCCCTGGCGGAGTTCGGCTACCTGGGCGGCCGGCTGGCGGAAGAGGAAGGCGGCATGGGGCTGGACCAGCTCACCTGGGCCATGCTGATGGAGGAGGCAGGCTACGCATGGCTGTCCCTGCGCACGATGCTCAACATCACCAACGCGGCGATCAACAAGCTCGCGGCCGAAGCCACGCCCGCGCAGAAGGAGCGCTTCCTGCAGCCCCTGCTGGCCAACGAGCGCCGCTGCTTCAGCGCCATCAGCGAGCCCGGCACGGGCTCCAACATCGCGCAGGTGCAGACCCGCGCGGACCTGCAGGGCGACCACTACGTGCTCAACGGCCGCAAGCTGTGGATCACGAACGGCGCCTTCGGCGATTTCGGCATCGTCGTGGCGCGCACCTTCAGCCCGGACTGCCAGGGCCAGCTCTCCACGTTCCTCGTGGAGCGCGACGTGTCGCCCTACGAAATGCGCCGCGTGGACACCATGGTGCTGCGCAGCACGGGCACGGCGGAACTGGGCTTCGACAACGTCAAGGTGCCCAGGGAGAACCTGCTGGGCGAGGAAGGCGGCGCACTCAAGAAGATGCTGATCGGGCTGGACAGCGCGCGCGTGAACATCGCCATGGGTGCCGTGGGCGCCGCGCAGTCGGCGCTCGATCTTTCCATCGACTACGCGCGCACGCGCACGCAGTTCGGCAAGCCCATCGGCAGCTTCCAGCTGGTGCAGAAACTGATCGTCGACATGACGATCCGCGTCGAAGCCGCGCGGGCGCTGGGCCTGCGCGCGGCCGCCGCGCTGGACTCCGGCAGCGGCGCACGCACCGCCGCGTCGATCGCCAAGCTCTACGCCACCGAGGCCGCTCACGAAGTGGCCAGCATGGCCTTGCAGGTGCACGGTGGCCTGGGCTACGCCACGGACTACCCGATCGAGCGGATTTTCCGCGACACCCGCGGCGGCACCATTCCGGAAGGCACGACCGAAGTGCAGACCCTGATCGTCGGGCGCGAGATCCTGGGCATCTCCGCCATTGCCTGAACGTCGCCGGAGTTGCACAGCATGACCCATCCGACCTTCAGCACCGACCTGTCGCGCCTCATCCATCCACGCTCCATCGCCCTGGTCGGGGCGTCCGATCGGCCACAGAGCATCGGCGGGCGTACCCTCAGCAACCTGCTGGACCATTCGCAGATCGACGGCGAGCTCTACCTGGTCAATCCGACCAAGGCCGAATTGCGCGGCCTGCGCTGCTGGCCCAGCGTCGCGTCGCTGCCGCAGACGCCCGACGTCGCCGTCATCGCGGTGCCCGCATCGGGCGTGCTTGCCGTGATGGAGGAATGCGCGGCCAGGCGCGTGCCGTTCGCCATCATCCTCACCTCCGGCTTCGGCGAAGCCGGCGCCGAGGGAGAGCGGGCGCAGGCCCGCCTCAAGGAAATCGCCGATCAGGCCGGCATGCGCATCTACGGCCCCAACTGCCCCGGCCTCACCAACGTCAACCAGCGCCTGGGCATGACTTTCTCGCCCTCTTTTCCGCATGACCTGGTCAAGGGCCCGATCGGCCTGGCCACGCAGGGCGGCGGGCTGGGCCGCAACGTGATGCAGGCCATGGAGCGCGGCATCGGCATCGGGCTGTGGGCGTCCACCGGCAACGAGGTGGACCTGCAGGTGGCGGACTTCATCCAATACATGGCAACCGCGCCGGACATCAAGGTGATCGTGACCTTGCTGGAAGGCATCAAGGACGGCCCGCGTTTCCTGGCCGCGCTCCAGTGCGCCGCCGACAACGGCAAGCCGGTCATCGCGCTGAAGGTCGGCAAGTCCGCGTATGGCCAGCGCGCCGCGCAGTCGCACACCGCTTCGCTGACGGGCTCGGCCGAAGTCAACAGCGCGGTGTTCCGCCAGTACGGCGTGATCGAGGTGGACGACATCGACGAACTGGTGGACACCGCCTGGCTTTTCGCGCGCGCCATGCCGAGCGAGCCCGAGGCGATCGGCGTCTATTGCTCGTCCGGCGGCACCACCGCCCTGACCGCCGACGCGGTGGGACTGGCGGGGCTGACCCTGGCGGAGTTCGCACCGCACACCACCGAGCTGCTTCGCAGCAAGCTGCCCGACTATGCGGCGGTCAACAACCCCGTCGACACGACAGCGGCCGTGCTCAGCGACGCCGACCTGATCGAAAGCACGCTGGGCGCAGTCGCCGCGGATCCCAACCTGGGCTGCGTGATTGCGCCCATTGCGCTGGACTACGGCGAAACCACCATCCGCATGGCGCAGACCATCATCGCCGCGCAGGCACGTGTGCAAAGTCCCATCGTCCCGATCTGGATGAGCGACCGGCTGGGCGAGGGCTACCGCATGCTGGTGGAGGCAGGCTTCGCGCCGCCGCGCTCGGTCGGCAAGGCGATCAGCGCCATCAAGCGTTGGACGCAATGGGGCCAGCGGCACCGCAGCATGGCAGGTCCATCCGATCGCCGTCGCCCCGCTTCCATGCCCCTGGCATCAGCGCTCGCCGTTCGCAACCTGTCGGAACTGGAAGCCAAGACGCTGCTCGGGCAGGCCGGCATCCCGCTGCTGCCGGTTGCCGTGGCCCGCACCCGGGCCGAGGCGCGCCTGCTGGCCGATGGCATGGGCTACCCCGTGGTCGCGAAGATCGCCAGCCCCGACATCCTGCACAAGTCGGACATCGGCGGCGTCAAGGTCGGCATTTCGAATGGCCTGCAGGTGGAACTGGCATGGGACGACATCATGGCTTCGGCCAGGCATCACAAGCCCGATGCCGCCATCGACGGGCTGCTGATCGAGAAAATGGCGCCAAGCGGCGGCGTCGAGCTGATGGCGGGCGTGACGCGCGACCCGGTGTTCGGGCATGTGATGACCTTCGGCCTGGGCGGGGTCTATGTGGAAATCCTGCGCGATGTCACCCGCCGCCTGCTGCCGCTGAGCGCCACCGACGCCGCGTCCATGGTGCGCGAGATGCGCTGCTTCCCCGTGCTTGCCGGCGCGCGCGGGCGGCCGGTGGCCGACGTTGCCGCACTGGAACGCTTGCTGATGGGCGTGTCCGAGTTCGTGATGGCCAACGCCGAACGCATCGAAGAGATGGACCTCAACCCGATCTGGGTCGGCGCCGAGGGCGAGGGCGCGCTGCCGCTGGATGCGGTGGTCGTCGAAAGGAGCGTGGCATGAGTGCCCCCGGCCCGCTCGCGGGCATCACCGTCCTCGACTTCAGCGAACTGCTGCCCGGACCGTTCTTCACGCAGAACCTGGCGCAGATGGGTGCGCGCGTCATCAAGATCGAGCGGCCGCCCGGCGGCGACAACGCGCGGCGCATGGGACCGGGCGGCTTCGAAGCCGTCAACCGCGGCAAGCTCAGCCTGCTGGTGGACCTGAAGGACGAGGCCCAGCGCGCCCGCGTGCGCGAGCTGGTGGCTCAGGCCGATGTGCTGGTGGAGGCCTACCGCCCCGGCGTGATGGCGCGCCTGGGCCTGGACTACGCCAGCTTGCGCGAGAGCTTCCCGCGCCTGGTCTACGTGTCGCTCAGCGGCTATGGGCAGGAAGGCCCCTGGGCTCATCTGCCCGGCCACGACATCAACTACCTGGCCGCGGCGGGGGTGCTGGCGGTCTCGGGCGAGCCCGGCGGGCCGCCGACGCAGAACTTCGGCCTGCCGGTGGCGGACCTGTGCGGCTCGATGTACGCGCTCTCGTCCACGCTGGCGGCGCTGCTGCAGCGCGACCGCACGGGCCGGGGCCAGCACCTGGACGTGGCGCTCGCCGACTGCGTGCTGCACTGGATGAACCCGCGCCTGGGCGCCTACCGCGCGGACGGCGCGACCAGCCTCGAAAGCCAGCGCGCCGCCACGCAGGTCAAGCCCGCGTACGGCAGCTTCCGTTGCCGTGACGGACAGTTCCTGAGCGTCGCGGCGCTGGAAGACCACTTCTGGGCACGCCTTTGCAACGTGCTGGACATGGGCGACTTCGCGAACGAGGGCTGGCGGACGCTGGGTGCGCGCAAGAAGCAGGCGCAGGCCATCAACGATCGCATCGCGCAGCAGCTCGCGCAGCGCGATTCGGCGGAGGCCTTCGAGACACTGGCGCGCAACGACCTGCCCGTGGCACCGGTGGTGGCCCCCGGCGCGCTGGCCGCCTTGCCGCAGTTCGCGGGGCGCGGCCTGTTCAACGGCACGCAAGCGCTGTCGCTGGTGCGATTTCCGGTGCCGCTGGCAGGCGTCGATCCGGCGGCGCTGGCTGATGCGCCGGCCCTGGACAACGCACGGCAGCAGCTGTGAGCCAGCCGCCGCTGTCCACCCGCCTGACGCGGCTCTTCGGGCTCGCCTACCCGATCCTCGGCGGCGGGTTGATGTGGCTCTCGGACGCCCGCTACGTCGGCGCGCTGACCAACGCGGGGTGCATGGGCTTCATCACGCCACGCTCCTTCGACGGCGAGGATGCGCTGCGCGACCAGCTGCGGCGCTGCAGCGACCTGACGGAGGGTCGCCCCTACGGCGTCAACCTCACGCTGTCGGCGCGCCCGCAAGCGAACACGGGCGTGCACCGCGCGCTGGAGATCGCGCTGGCCCACGGCGTGCGCCACTTCGAGACTGCCGGCCATGCGCCGGATGCGCTGATCCGGGCCATCCACGCGGGCGGCGGCGTGGTGATTCACAAGGCATCGAGCGTGCGGCATGCCCTAACTGCGCAGGCCGCCGGGGCCGACGCGGTGGCGCTGGTGGGCATGGAGGAAGGCGGGCATCCCGGTGCCAACGAGCTGCCCACCATGCTGATGGGCGCGCTGGCCACGGCACGCCAGCAGTTCCATGTCCCGCTGGTCCTGGGCGGCGGCATCGGCCATGGCGCCCAGCTGGCCGCTGCCCTGGCGCTGGGGGCCGACGGGGTGTTGATGGGCAGCCGCTTCCTCGTGAGCGAGGAGGTGTCCGCCCACGCCGCCTACAAGCAGCACCTGCTGGGCTGCGACGAACACAGCACCATGCGCCTGCTGCACACGCTGGGCAACACCTGGCGTGTGCTGCGCAACGACACGGCCCTCCAGGTCGACGCGATCGAGCGCGCCGGCGCGGCCGACCACGCCGCATTCGGCCACCTGCTCGACAGCCGCGTGGCGCGCGAACGCTGCTACGGCGGCGGCGACTGGCACAGCGGCATGCTCTCCCTCGGGCCGGCCATCGGCTTTGCCACGCGCATACAGCCGCTGTCGGCGATCGTGGAAGAACTCATCCAGCAAACACGCGCCGCCCTGGCGCACCTGAGCGCATCGACTGCACTGCCATGACCCACGCCCTTTCCTTCCTCGACCGGCTGGCCCTGCCCCTCATCGCGGCGCCCATGCTGCGGGTCTCCGGCATCGAACTGGTGTCCGCCGCTTGCGCCGCCGGCGTGATCGGCGCCTTTCCGACAGCCAACTGCCAGACGCTCGATGAGTTCGACGCCTGGCTCGCCCGCCTGGACGACGAGGCCGCCGGCGCGCCGGCACGCACGGCGCCTTATTGCCCCAACCTCATCATGCGGCGCGACCCTGCCAGGGTGATGGCCGAGGTCGAACTGATCGCCAGGCACCGCGCGCAAATGGTCATCACCAGCGTCGGCTCGCCCGCGGCCGTGGTGCCGCGCCTGCACGAGGCCGGCTGCCGCGTTTTCGCCGACGTGGCCTCGCTGCACCATGCGGTGCGCGCCATCGAGTCGGGCGTGGACGGACTGGTGCTGCTCACCGCGGGTGCCGGCGGACACACCGGTTGGGCCAACCCCTTCGCCTTCGTGCGCGCGGTCCGCGACGTGTTCGACGGCCCGATCGTGCTGGCCGGCGGCCTGTCGGACGGCGTGGCCCTGCGGGCCGCGAAGACGCTCGGCTGCGACCTCGGCATCATGGGCACCCGCTTCATTGCCACGCGGGAGAGCCTGGCGAGCGGGGAGTACCGTCAGATGCTGGTCGACAGTTCGATCGACGACGTGCTGCTCACGCGCGGCTTCACCGGCTTGCCCGCCAGCTTTCTCGCGCCGTCGGCGCGCAGGCTGGGCATCGATGTCTCCGCGCTCGACGAGAGCATCTCGGTGGAAGAAGCGAGGAGACGCTACGGCGGTGGCGCCAACGCGGCGCCGAGCCAGCGCTGGACCGACATCTGGAGCGCGGGCCATTCGGTGTCCGGCGTGCGCGCCGTGCCGACGGTCGCCGAACTGGTGGATGCGCTGGGCCGGGAATACCGCGGCAGCGCGCCGGCGTGACGGGCTCCTGAGGCCCGGCCTCAGCGCGAGGCTCGCGCGGGGGGCGCCACCGAATCGCGCTCCACGTACCGCAGCGCGATGCGGGCCTTGCGCTGAGGCAGCCCGTTCTCGGCGATACGGGTGAGCAGCAGGTCGACCAGGCAACGCGCGGTTTCGGCCTGGTCGATGTCGAGCACGCTCACCGCGGGTTCGTGCTCGGCCGCGAAGGGCGTGTCGCCGATGGCGACCACCGAGATGTCGCGCGGCACCTGCAGGCCCCGGGCGGAGATGGCCCGCAGTGCGCTGTTGAGCATGTGCGTGCCCTGCACGATGAGCGCGCTCGGTCGGTCGGGGCGACCGAGCAGTTCGGTGACCTCCGCGTTGACCGAGGCCGTGACGCTGCGCGCCTGCACCAGCAGGTCGGGCACCGGCAGGCCCGCAGCCTGGAACGCGGTGCGAAAGCCCTGCACGCGGCGCCGCACGGGCCGCGTGTCACCCTGCCAGAGAACGAGTGCGATGTCCCGATGCCCCAGGCCCAGCAAGCGCTCGACCACGCGCCGCACACCGCCCGCGTGATCGATGAGCACGGCGTCGTGTGCGCCGCTGACTTCCCGGTCGAACACGACGGCCGGCATGGGCAGCATCCGCAACGCCTCCACCAGTTGCGCGTTGCGCTCGTTGCCGGGCGCGAGGATCACGCCGTCCATGCCGCGCTGCGTGAACGTTCCCAGTGCCTTCACTTCGCGCTCGGCGTCGTTGGCGCCGTTGGCCAGCAGCAGCAGGTAGTCGTGCCGAAGGAATTCGTCCTCCAGGGCGCGAAACACCTGTGCGTACAGCGGGTTCGAGATGTCGGGCAACAGGCAGCCGACGGTTCGGCTGAGCCGCGAACGCAGCACCCGCGCCGCATGGTTGGGACGGTAGCCCAGTGCCGCCGCGGCCTGGCTCACCTTTTCCTGCGTGGCCGCCGACGCACCCGCGCCGTTCATCGCCCGAGACGCACTGCCCAGCGACACCCCCGCCAGCCGAGCCACGTCGCGCAGATCGATCTTCTGTTTTCCTGCATTCATTCGGAGGGACTTTCCCTTTGGGGCAAGAGCATGGGGTGCATCTTAGGTGACAGCCTGCAAGGGTTTCCACCATTTCGGAAACGTTTCCAAAAACCAACCATGGGCGCACCCAACGCGCAAAAGGAAACATGCATGACCTCGCCAGCCATCCAGCCCGGGCTCCAGCTCTTCGCTGAAGCACTCGGTGACCTCCGCCCCTCGGCCGGGCGCCTCGAGCAACGCCGGATCCTCGTGGTGGGCGCGGGCCAACGCGACATCGACGACCCCGATCCGCCCGTGGGCAACGGACGCGCGATTTCCCTGCTGTTCGCCCACGAGGGCGCAACGCTGACCTGTGTGGACATCAATCCCGAGTCGCTGCAGCGCACCTGCGATCTGGTGCGCGCATCGGGCGCGACCGCCCATGCCGAGGTGGCCGACGTCGCGCAGCCGGATGCCGCCGCGTCGACCGTGGAGCGCGCGGTGCACAAGATGGGCGGGCTGGACGGCCTGGTGATGGTGGTGGGCGTGGCGAGCGGACTCTCCCTGGACAACCAGAGCGCCGAAGCCTGGGACCGCGAGCACGCGACCAACGTGCGCTCCTGCATGCTGTTCGGGCAGCAGGCATTGCGGCACATGGCGCCCGGAGGCTCCATCGTGCTGCTGTCGTCGATCGCCGCGTTGCGCAATTCGAGCTTCAACCCGGCCTACGAAACGACCAAGGCCGCCCAGGTGTCGCTGGCGCGCTCGATCGCGATGGCGGGGCAGGCCAAAGGCGTGCGCTGCAACAGCATCCTGCCCGGCCTGATGGACACGCCCATCGGTCGTGCGGCGACGCGCCGCAGGTCCGACCGCCTCGCGATGCCGTTGCCTTTCGGGCGCCAGGGCACAGGCTGGGAAGTGGCCTATGCGGCGTTGTTCCTGATGTCGCACGAGGCCTCCTACGTGAACGGCCATGCGCTCGTCGTGGACGGCGGCCTGACCGGCGGCATCGCCGCGCCGCGCGCCTGATGGCAGCCATGCAGACGCTCCAACGACGTCGCGTCCTCCAGGCGGCCGCCTGCGCCGTCGCGGCGCCGCACCTTGGCTTCGCCGTCGCGGGCCAGGCCGATGCCTATCCCGGCCGGCCCGTGCGCCTGGTCGTGGGCTTCCCGGCGGGCGGCTCGGCCGACCAGTCCTCGCGTCGACTGGCCGAGCAGCTGGCACGCCAGCTGGGCCAGCCGGTGGTCGTTGACAACAAGCCCGGCGCCTCCGGGAACATCGCGGCCGCGGTCGCGGCGCGCAGTGCGCCCGACGGCTACACGCTCTTCTACGGCACCAACGCGACCCACGCGATGAACGTCAGCCTGTATCCGAAACTGGACTACGACCCGGTGAAGGATTTCGCGCCCATCGCGCTCGAAGGCAAGGTCTACAACGTGCTCTGCGTCAACCCGGCCTTCGAAGCGCGGGACCTGAAGAGCTTTCTCGCGCTGGCCCGCTCGGCCCCCGACCGGGTCGCCGTGGCCACGCCCGGAAACGCCACAAGCGGCCATCTGTCGCTGGTGCTGCTCAATCGCGCGGCCAAGGTGCAGCTCGCGCACATTCCGTACAAGGGCAGCGCGCCGGCCATCACCGATGTGATGGGCGGGCAGTTGCCGGCGATCTTCGACAACGTGGCGGGCAACCTCGCGTACATCCGCAGCCAGAAGATTCGCCCGCTGGCCGTGACGTCGCGCAGCCGGCTGCCGCTGCTTGCGCAGGTGCCGACCTTCGAGGAACTGGGCCTGCCCGATTGCGAACTCGCGGCCTGGGGCGGCCTGTGGGCGCCCAGCGGCACGCCGGCGCCGATCATCGAAAGGCTCAACCACGAAGTGAACAGGGCGCTGCAGACCGCGGCGGTGGCCGATCGCATGCGCGAACTGACGATCCAGCCCCAGGGCGGCACGCCCCAGGCCCTGGCCGAGTTCGCACGCAATGAAACCGCCAGGTGGCGCGAGGTGATTCGCACCGCCGGCATCCGACTGGATTGAAAAACCCATGGCTCGCATTCCCTACTTCGACCTGGCCGAGGCACCGCCGGAGCTCCACGCGCTGCTGGACGGGCGCCCTCCGCTCAACATCTACCGCATGGTCGCCCACGGCGGCGCCACTGCGCAGGGCTTCCTCGGCCTGGGCTCCAGCATCCTGCGGCACTCCTCGCTGCCCGCGAGGCTGCGCGAGCTGGTGATCCTGCGGGTTGGCGCGCTGTGCGGCTCCACCTACGAAGTGACCCAGCATCGGCGCGTGGCCGCGCAGGCGGGCGTGCCCGCAGCGCAGGTCGAAGCGGTGCTCGGCCACCCGCAAGGCAGCGCCGACAAAGAACCATTCGACAGTCTCGAGCACCGCGTGCTCGACTTCACCGACGCCGTGGTGCGCCAGGTCAAGGCGCCGCCCGAGATGTTCGACGCGCTGGCCGCCCTTCTGCCGCCGCAGCAGCTGATGGAGGTCGTGATGACGATCGGCTACTACATGCTGGTGTGCCGGGTGCTGGAGAACTTCGAGGTCGAGCTGGAAGACGGCAACGTGCTCGACAGCCACGGCCGGTGGTCCGAAATACTGGGCAAGAACTGATTCGCCGGAGACACACGGATGACCATCAATCGCCGCCAATTTTCCGCCGCCGCCGGCCTGCTTTCCCTGTCGCCGATGCTGCGCGCGCAGGAGGCCTATCCGGCCAGGCCCATCACCCTTGTGGTGCCCTTCTCGGCGGGCAGCGTCGTCGACCAGCAGACACGGGTGATCGCGCGCGTGTTGAGCACCCGGCTCGGCCAGCCTTTCGTGATCGACAACAAGGTCGGCGTGAGCGGCTCGATCGGTGCCGAGTTCGTGTCCCGCGCCGCGCCCGATGGCTACACGCTGCTGGTGGGTACGCAGGGCACCCAGGGCACCAACAGCGCGCTCTACAAGACCATCCGCTACGACCCCGTGAAGGACTTCGTGGCCATTCATGGCCTGTCCGGCAATGCCAACGTGCTGGTGGTGAGCCCGCATCTGGGCATCGGCACGGTGGCCGAACTGGTGGCGTACGCCAGGAAGAACCCGGGCAAGCTCAACTTCGGATCCGGCGGCAACGGCACGTCCGGGCACCTGTGTCTCGAACTCCTGCAGAACCGCACCGGCACGCGGTTCACCCACGTTCCGTACAAGGCGAGTTCGGCCGCGCTGGTGGATCTGATCTCGGGCAACGTCGACGCGATGTTCGACTTCGTCCAGACCTCCGCGCCCCATATCCGCAACGGCAAGATCCGGGCGCTGGCCGTGACGCGCGGCCAGCGCATGCCGATGCTGCCTGACGTCCCGACCATGGCCGAAGCGGGCTACCCCGGCATCGAAGCCCTCAGCTGGGGCGGTCTCTTCGCGCCGGCGAAGACGCCGGAGGCCATCGTCAAGCGCCTGTCCGCCGAGGTGACCGAGACGCTCCGGTCGCCCGAAATCAAGAGCTCGCTGGATGCGGTGGGCAGCTTCATCATCGACATGCCCCACCCGGAGTTCCAGGCGTACGTGGCACGCGAGGCCGCCAAGTGGACCGAAGTGCTGCGCACCGCCGGGGTGTCGCTCGAATGACCGGCCATCGCGTTGCCGCGATCACGGGCGCGGGCAGTGGCATCGGACGGGAACTGGCGCTGGCCTGTGCGCGCGAAGGCATGGCCCTCGCGCTGGCCGACATCGATATCGAGGGCCTCGCGGCCACCGAAGCGCTCGCGCGCACGCTGGGCGTGCCGACGCTCGCGCAGAAGTGCGACGTCGCGCGCGCCGGCGACGTCGAGGCTTTCGCCGCTTCCTGCGAGAAGGTCTTTGGTGGGGTCGACTGGCTGTTCAACAACGCGGGGGTCGCGGTGCTCGGGCCCGCCTGGACGGCCACCGACGCCGACTGGGAGTGGGTGCTGGGCGTGAACCTGCGCGGCGTCGCCAACGGCGTGCGCAGCTTCGTTCCTCGCATGCGGGCCCGCGGTGTTGCGGCCCATGTGATCAACACCGCATCGGCCGCCGGCCTGGCCACGCTCGCGGGCTCCGCCGTGTATTGCGCCAGCAAGCACGCTGTCGTCGCCTTTTCCGAATGCCTGGCGCGCGACCTCGAGCAGGCGGGCGATCCGATCGGCGTTTCCGTGCTGTGTCCTTCGCTGGTACCCACGCAGATTCATCAGGCGCAGCGCAGCCGGCCGGCTCATCTTTCAGACACCGTCGAACCCGCCGCTGCATACAGCGACCGGGTGCGCCTCGGAATGGCCGCTTCGCCCATCGACGCGGCCGACGTTGCCGCGGCCACGCTTGCGGCGGTTCACGCGGGACGCTTCTATGTGATCCCGCACGTTCAAACCGGCGGCTCGATCCGCCGGCGCATGGACGCGATGCTCGGTGACTTCGATGCGCAACACACCGGTGTTCCATGACGCGCGCGCGCTCTGCCCGTCCACACGCCGCCTTCCCTGCCGGCACCTTTCCCGGAGCAACTTGAATGAATCCTGAGATCCAACTTTTCGCGCAACTCGAGGACCGGCTGGCGAGACTGCAAGCGCGGGTCGACGAAATGGAAAGCCGCGACGCGATACGCACGCTGCGCGCCCGCTATCACGTCTTTGTCAACGAAGACGAGGGCCAGCGTCTCCACGAGCTGTTTTCGGAGGACGCAAGCGTGATCTACAACGGTCGCCCGGAGGTGTTCGGGCGCGAGGCGATCCGCGCCTTCTTTGCGAACTTCCCGGTGCAGTACGCGCGGCAGTTCATCCACCAGCACGAGGTCGAGGTGCGTGGAGACACCGCGATCGGCCACTGCTACCTGGACGGACGCCCCGTGCACGGGGACCGCAGCATGTACGTGGTCGGTCGTTTCGATGACGAGTACGTTCGCGTCGATGGCCGGTGGATGTTCAAGAAGGTCGTGCTCACCGTCCACTACATGGTGGAAGCGGCCGAGCACTGGGAGTCGAGCCTGCCCATGAAGAAGACGAGGCAGCCCGCATGAGCGTTCACCAACTTTTCGATCTCGGCGGACAGACCGCCCTGGTCACGGGCGCCGCCAGCGGGCTTGGCTCGGCGATTGCCGAGGCCCTTCTCGCTGCGGGCGCGCGCACGTTGATGACCGACGTGGACGAAGACGCGCTGAACGCGCGCGTCGCGCTGCTGCGCAAGCAGCATCCCCTGGCCGAAGGGGCGGTGCTGGATGTCGCCGACCCCGATGCGGTGGATGCGGTGGTGGATGACGCGGTGCGCCGCTACGGCCAGCTCGATTGCGTCTTCGCCAATGCCGGCATCAGCGCGGGCCGCGGCTTCGCGGTGGAGGCGGGCCAGCTCGAACACGTCGAGCGCCCTGCCTGGGACCGCGTCATGCGCATCAACCTGGACGGTGTCCTGGCAACGCTTCGCGCCTCGGTACGGCACATGAAGCCGCGGCGCCAGGGGCGAATCATCGTCACCTCATCCATTGCCGGCATCCGCGCGGAGCCGCTTTCGGGCTACGCCTACGTCGCATCCAAAGCGGCGGTGAACAACCTGGTTCGCCAGGCCGCGGTCGAGCTGGCGCCCTACAACGTGCTGGTCAACGCGATCGCGCCGGGCCCGTTCGCAACCGAGATCAACGGCGGACGCCTGAAGCTGCCCGAGTCCGCCGAACGCATGCGAACCTACATTCCGCTCGGGCGCGTCGCGCAACCGCACGAAATCCAGGGCCTGGCGCTGCTCCTTGCATCGCCCGCTTCGAGCTACATCACGGGTGCGGTCATTCCCATCGACGGCGGTGCTTCCGCCCGCTGAGGTCACGCAGGCCCGACCGTCCGGCCGACGGCAGGATCTGCCGTCGCGGCCCGCACAACGGCAGCCTCCCCTGCGCAGGGCCCTCATTGAAGCACCGGCACCAGCGGCTCGCAGCCTAAGCTCTGGGCTCACGGCTTTCAATGACGACATCGCGCAGGAACAATCAATGACCCAGGCCCTGGTACTGCATCGCGCCGACGGCGCGCCCGTTTCAACCGCCTTCCGCAGGGCCGCCTTCGGCAAGGACGATCCTTTTGCACGGCATCGCGAGATCGCGTGGGAAGGCCCGGGCGCGATGAGCGCGGGCCGCACCAGCTTCATCGGCGAGCTCGACATCCCAAGCTATCCCCACATCGAAACCATCGTCGTGGTCGAGGGGGAGCTGACGCTGACAGCGGACGGCGCGGCCCCGGTGGTGGTCGGCCCCCAGGCGGGCGCCGTCATCGGATGCGGTACCTCGCTGCGCGTGCAGGCCGGGTCCCGCGTGCGATTCGTGTTCTGCGCCGCCGCTTGCGAGAAGCCGACCCGGCGCGGCCTTTTTCCCCTGAGCGCCGACGCCGACTTCAAGCCCTCCGCCACGCTGCCCGCGGACGTGCTGCTGGGCCCTTCGCCGGCGTGCCGCAGCGACAACGTCTTCATCGACGACGGTGCGCAATACAGCGCCGGCACGTGGGACTCGACGCCCTACCACCGGATCGTTCGCCCGCACCGCGTGAACGAGTTCATGCATGTCCTGGCAGGCAGCGTGCGCTTCGCCGCCCCTGACGGCAGCGTGCTGTCGGTGGACACGGGCGATGCGCTGTTCGTGCCCCAGGGTGCACCCATCGGATGGGAAAGCAGCGACCGCGTGGCGAAGTTCTACGTGGTCCAGAGCGTCCAGGGCTGAGGCGCCGCGCGCGCTGCGTCATGCTGCTTCCGCCGGACCGCATCGGCGCGGACGCGATCGGTGCCTCGCTGCGCCTGGTCGCGCAGGGCCAGTTGCAGACGCATGCGCTTTGGAAGCCCGGGCCCGCCGGTGCTCGAGCCACGGCGCGGATGGTGCCGCTGGAGCAGCGCAATGCCACGCGCCTGAAATGGCCCGACGCGGTTGCTCTGCCCATGATCGACGAGCCCGCGGCCCCGTCGCCCGGGCGACGGCTGGCGCAGGTTGCCGTGCAGTTCCGCCTGAGCCCGACCGAACTGAAGCCCACGCAAGCACTGGTGCAGGGCGAGGCGCAAGACCGAGCGGCATAGTGCAGAACGGCCGATCGGCCGCAGGAGGCGTGCGTGTCGCCAACTAGCGCCACAAGAGAAGCGCTGGATCGATCTTGCGATCTTCGCGAAGCATCGTTTCGATTGCCGCTGCAGGAAGCGCCGCGCTGAACCAGTAACCCTGCATCTGATCGCACTGATGCGCCGCCAGCAGGGCCGCCTGGCCTTCGCTTTCGACGCCCTCGGCAAGCACCTTCATCTGCAGCTGGTGTGCCATCGTGATGATGGCGCGGGTGATCGACGCATCTTCTGCCAGCGCGGTGACGTCGGGTACCAGCGAACGGTCGATCTTGACGACGTCCACCGGCAGCCGGCGCAGGTAGCTCAGGCTCGAGTAGCCGGTGCCGAAGTCGTCGAGCGAGACTTCGACGCCCAGCGCGCGCAGCGCTTGCAGGTGCTGCACCGCCTGGTCGAAGTTGCCGATCAGCATGCTCTCGGTGACCTCGACGCCGAACAGCCGGGGATCGAGGCCTGCCGAGGCGAGCAGGCCTTCGATGCGGCGTGCCAGGTCCGGATGCAGCAACTGGCGCGCCGACAGGTTGACGGCCATGCGCAGCGGCGGCAGCCCGGCCTCCTGCCAGGCCGCGGCCTGCTCGATGGCGCGGCGCAGCACCCAGTCGCCGATGGCGACGATCAGGCCGGTCTCCTCGGCGATGGGGATGAAGCGATCCGGCGCGACGCGGCCCAGCGTCGGGTGCTGCCAGCGCAGCAATGCCTCCACGCCCACGATGCCGCCATGCGCAAGGTCGACTTGCGGCTGGTAGTGCAGATCGAGCTGCTCGTCGCGCAGCGCCTTGCGCAGCGCTGTCTCCAGCGCCAGCCGGTCGGGGTCGTCGTCGTGCGGTGCACCGGCGTAGATGCTGGCCTGGTTGCGTCCCAGCATCTTGGCCTGGTGCAGTGCGGCGCTGGCGCGGCGCAACAAGGTGTCCGCGTGGTCACTGTCGGCAGGTGCCGTGGCGATGCCGATGCTGCAGGTCATATGAACTTCCTGCCCCGCGATCGGCATCGGACGGGCAATGCTGTCGAGCAGCGCCTGCGCCGTGTGCAGCACCGGCACGGATGGCGCCGGCATCACGATCACGAACTCGTCCCCGCCGCGGCGCGCCACCAGATCGCCGCTGCGCACGGTGGCGCTGAGGCGCTGCGCCACTTCGCGCAGCACAGCGTCGCCGATGTCTGCGCCGAGACCGTCGTTGATACGCTTGAAACGGTCGAGCTCCAGCACCAGCACCACGGTCTGGAGGCTGGTCTGCACCGTCGCGTTCAAGCGCTCCAGGAGCAGCTGGCGATTCGGCAGCCCGGTCAGTTCGTCGAACTGCAGCAGTTGCAGGATGCGCCGCTCGGTGGCACGGCGTTCGCGCAGGTCGTCGATGCAGACATGGGCGAAGGACGCCTGGCCGCTGGTCACCAGGCTGACGGAGACGTCGACCGGAATCTCATGCCCCGCCTGGTGGCGCACGGTGGTCTCGAAACGCAGCGAACCCCGGTCGCACAAGTCGCGCCAGCGCCGCGGCCACTGCGCCACATCGATCTGGGTTTCGATGTCGGGCACACGCAGCCGCAGCAGTTGCTCGCGGTCCAGGCCCAGCAGCCGGCAGGCCGCTGCGTTGGCATCGCGATAGGCACCATCGGGCCCGACCTGCAACAGCGCGTCGTTGGCCTGTTCGACGGCTTGTCGCGTGAGCTGCAACTGGTGCTGCGCCTGCTCACGTTCGCTCACGTCGCGCGCAGACGGGATCAACCACACCACGCGGCCAGCCTGGTCGTAAAGCGGCAGCAGCGAGAAGTCCATCGACAAGGTGGCGCCGCCGCTCGTGGCCACTCGCACGTCGAAGCGCGAGGCCTCGCCGCGCACCGCGCCGGCCAGCGCTTGCTGGAGCCGCTGTCGCGAGACCTCGCAGGCTTGCCACCAGGGGGTGGCGTCGAAACGCTGGCCGAGCACCTGCTCCGGCGCGCTGCCGATGGCCTGCAATGCCGCCTGGTTGGCATAGCGCAGCACGCCGTCGGGGTCGAGCAGCCCGGCGAAGATGGAGGGGCCCAGACGGTCCAGCACCTCCTGCAGGGTCATCTGCGGGCCCGCCGATGTGGGACTGGCCGCCATGCGCGTGAGCGCTGCACCGCGGCGCGGATCACCCCGCAGGGCGTGTTTCTTGGGCATGGCACCAGTTTGTCCCGCAGCCACTGCTGGCGGCGTGTGCAGCTGCGGGCCCGAACGACCGGATCAGATCGACGGTCGAGAAGCCGTCGCGTCGCGCGGTGCGTCGTCGACCAGCCTTGCCAGCGTGCGCATGGCGCGTTCCAGCGTTTCATTCCAGGGCTGGCCGCAGGTCAACCGGATGTGGTGCCGGAACTCCGCCCGCGCAGAGAACATCGGCCCCGGGGCCAGGCTGATGTGCTGCGCCAGCGCGGCGCCGTGCAAGGCGATCGCGTCGACGCCGCTGGGCAGCTCGACCCACACGAAATAGCCGCCCGCCGGCCGCACGACCCGCGTTCCGTCCGGAAAAAGCCGGTTCACCGCGTCGAACAGGCTGTTGCGCTGCGCCTGCAAGGACATTCGCAGGCCTCGCAAATGCCGGTCGTAACCACCTTCCTGGAGGTACGCTGCCAGCGCCGCCTGCACCGGAATCGAACCCGACAGGCTCGTCGACAACTTCAGCCGCTCGATCTCGCGTGTGAAACGGCCGGGCGCGGCCCAGCCCACTCGGTAGCCTGGAGCCAGGCACTTGGAAAACGACGAGCAGTGCAGCACCAGGCCGCGCCGGTCGAAGGCCTTGGCCGGCAGCGGGGCGACCTTGCCTTCGTAGAGCTCGGCATAGACGTCGTCTTCGATCAACGGCACATCGTGCCGGGCGAGCAGCGCGACGAGGTCGCGCTTCTTCGCTTCGGGCATCAGGCTGCCCAGGGGATTCTGAAAGGTCGTCATCAGCCAGCAGGCCTTCGGACTGTGGAGCGCCATCACCTGCGCCAGACGACCGAGATCGATGCCCTCGCGCACATGGGTCGGCACTTCGATGGCGCGCAGGCCCAGCCGCTGCAGCGCCTGCAAGGCCACGTAGAAGGTGGGGGACTCCACCACCACAGCGTCGCCAGGCCGCGCCACCGCATTGAGGCACAGGTTCAATGCGTCCATCGCTCCGTGTGTGAGCACGATCTCATCGGTGGCCACGGCAAAGCCTTGGCGCAGATAGCGTTTCGCGATCTCGCGTTTGAGCTGCTGATTGCCGGGCGGCAGGTCTTCGACCATGCGCCAGGGGTCGAGCCGCCGCATGCTGGAGACCAGGGCGCGCCGCAACCTGTCCAGCGGAAACAGCGTCGGGCTGAGGAACGCAGAACCCAGAGGCACGATGTTGCGCGCACGCGCGGAGCCGAGGCACGCGTAGATCAGGTCGTTGATCTCGACAGGCTGCGATCCGGATCGCGGTTGCGAGATTTCCGGTTCCCGCAGCGACGTGCCGTCGGCGCGAGCCGTGACGAAGTAGCCCGACCGTGGCACCGCACGCACCAAGCCGCGCGATTCGAGCAGATAGTAGGCCTGGAACACCGTGCTCGCGCTCAAGCCCCGGCTGGAACAGGCCTGGCGCACGGAAGGCAGGCGGTCGCCAGGGCGCAGCACGCCACCGGCAATCTGCTGCTCGAGCTCCAGAGCCAGAAGTTCGTACCGCGTCGAAGCAGCGTCCGGACGATGGGGCATGGTGTGGGCACCGCGCCTCGGTCGACTGCCGGCTGGGTGGGTGGGTTTCTGGCAGTCTATCGATTGCGCCCTGCGATGCAAGCAGCGTTCACGATGCCAGGCATCCAACGGCGCGGTGGCAAGCTCGCGTCTGCCGCGATCGACGCCCGGCAGCCAGCCCGTACTCAAGCCGCTGAATCAGCCGGCCCAGCTCCGCCATGTCCGTGCCGTTGAGCGCCGGACCCGGCCGACGCACATAGGCCGACCGGATCGCGCCTGCGTTCGAACGTACCGGGCCGTGACGCACCGCAAGCCGCGCGCTCGAGGAGAGTGGCGTGGGCGCTAAGCGCCAGGCGGCGCCTGCACCGGCACACCAGGCACGCCCCGCGCATGCGCCTTCAGGCAGGCGACGAAGTCCATCAGGGTCGCCGAGGCGTGCTCGCGGTTCCAGACCACGGTGATGGGGCCGAACCGGATGTTCGAATCGACCGCGACTTTCTTGAACAGCCCCAGCGAGGCCATGTAGTCCGCCATGGATTCCGAACACGCGCCCACGTAGTCGCCCTTTTGCAGCAGCGCCTGCATCATGGCCAGCGAGGCGGTTTCCGCCTTGGGCACCAGCCACGATGCCTGTTGCTCGATGAGGTAGGCATCCATCTGGATGCGCGTGAGGGTGCCGACGGGCGGCATCACCCACTTCTCGCGCAGCACGTCGGCGAAGTCCAGCACCCGGTTGCTGCCCCAGTGCCTGCTGCCCTGCCCGATGACGATGCTCACCCGGTCGTCGAACAGCACCTGGTGTGCCAGCTGCGGCTGGTGCGCCCGCGCATCCAGGACACCGATGACGGCATCCATGGCACGCGTCTCCAGGCCCTTGAGCAGGTTGTCGAACGGCCCGTCATGGATGGACACGGCCACGTCGGCGTGCCGCTGCTGGAAAGCGGCCACCGCCTCGGGCAGGCCGCCGGCGATGCCCGCCCAGACGCTGCCCACGTTCAGGCGCGGCACGCGCCCCGCCGCCACCGCATGCATCTCGCGGCCCGTGCGGGCGACGTCGCCCAGCACCGTGAGCGCCAGCCGCCTGAGCAGGTGCCCGGCCGGCGTGAGCTGCACCTTGCGCCCGCGCACCACCAGCGGCGTGCCCGCCACGCGTTCCAGCTCGGCCAGCCAGTGCGACATGGCCGACTGAGTCATGTGCAGCCGCGCCGCCGCCTCGGTCAGCGTGCCCGCTTCGTCCAGCACCAGGAACGACTCCAGGTGCCGCACCTTGATGCTTCGCGCCCAGGACGCGCCCTCCGATCGATCAATCATGAGTAAACCTTCATGCACCCATTCTGCATTTTCACTAGGAGAGCGACAGGGTCGTCATGAAAATACCTTCATCTTTCATGACAGCCCTCTGAGGAAGCCCCCGTGCCCCAACCCATCACGCACATCTCCAGGATCCTGATCGGTGCCGCGCTCGCGGCCGTCGCGGCCGCCACCGCGTACGCGCAGGCGAGCTACCCCAGCCGTCCGGTGCGCCTGGTCGTATCGCAAGCCCCGGGCGGCAGCAGCGACACCATCGCGCGCTTGTGGGCCGAACACGCCGGCAAGGCCATCGGCGCCACCATCGTGGTGGAGAACAAGCCCGGTGCGGGCGGCCTCATCGCCGCGCAGAACGCGCTGAATGCGCCCGCCGACGGCTACACCCTGCTGCTGGGCAGCGTCTCGCTGATGGTGCTCAACCAGTTCACCTACAAGCCGCTGCCCTACAACCCCGAGAAGGACTTCGTGGGCGTGTCCATGCTGACCACCGTGCCCTTCGTGCTGTCGGCCAACCCGGCCACGGGCATCAAGACGCTCAAGGATCTGACGGAAAAAGCCAAGGCGGCGCCCGGCAAGCTGAACTTCGCCTCCGCCGGCCTGGGCAACTCCACGCACCTGGCCGTCGAACTGGTGGACAACGCCCTGGGCATTTCGATGACCCACATCCCCTACAAGGGCGAGGCCGACGGCGTGCTGGCCACCATCGGCGGGCAGACGGAGGTGATGGCGCCGGTGTATGGCACGGCCTTGCCCCACATCAAGAACCACAAGCTCAATCCGCTGGCCGTGCTGGCACCGCAGCGCACCCCTGAGCTGCCCGATGTGCCCACGCTGGGCGAACTGGGCGTGAAGGGTTTCGACAACATGGGCTGGAGCGCCGTGGTGGCGCGCGCCGGCACGCCGGCCGACATCGTGGAAAAGCTCAACAAGGCCACGCAAGCCTTCCACAAGAGCCCCGACGTGCAGGCCAAGCTCAAGAGCATGGGCGTGATCCCCCTGTCGGGCCCTTCGGCGCTGGTGATGGAGACGACGGTGCGTGACGCCAAGGCATGGGGCCCCACGCTCGAAGCGCTGAACCTCAGCGCCAAATGACCCGGCAAGCAACGCCCATGAAAAAAGAAGCCATGGTGGTCTGCCCGCAGCCGGAGGCCGCCGAATCGGGCATCGACATCCTGCGCGCGGGCGGAAACGCGGTCGATGCCGCCGTGGCCACCGCGCTGGCCCAGACGGTGGTCGATCCGCTGATGTGCGGCATCGCGGGTTTCGGTACCGCCGCCGTCTACCTGCCCGGCGCCCAGGTGCATGAATATTTCGACTTCCACTCGCCCGCGCCGCTGGCCGCCAGGGAGGACATGTGGGAGCACCTGCTGGAGGGCGAGACGCGGGACGGCTTCGGCTTCATCCTCCAGGGCCGTGTCAACGACATCGGCCCCCAGTCCATCGGCACGCCGGCCACGCTCAAGGGCCTGGAGGCGATGCACCAGGCGCACGGCCGCCTGCCGTGGCGCCAGGTGGTGGAGCCGGCGATCCGCTGGGCGGCGGACGGCTACTTCGTGCGCCCCGGCATGCACGCCTTCTGGATCGACGAGCCGGCCATGGGCCGCGTCGGCAACCTCGAACGCCTGCAATACAGCGACGAGGGCCGCCAGCTCTACTGCCGCCCCGACGGGCGCCCCAAGCCCATCGGCGCGCCGCTGCGCAACGACGGCATGGCCGCCGTGCTGCGCCAGATTGCCGAAGAAGGCGCGCGGCCGTTCTACGAAGGCGACCTGGCGCAGCGGATGGTGGCGCACCTGCAGTCGCTGGGCGCGCTGCTCACGCTCGACGACCTGGCCCGGTACCAAGTGCAGCGCAACCCGCCGCTGGTGGGCCGCTACCGCGACCGCACCGTCACCACCAACCAGCCGCCGGGCGGCGGCGCCATGCTGCTGGAGATGCTCAACATCCTCGAGCACTTCGACCTGGCGGGCATGGAGCACAACAGCCCCGGCTACCTGCAGCGGGTGTGCGAGGCCATGAAGAAGGCGACCACCGACAAGGACCGCTGCATCGGGGATCCGAAGTTCTTCGACGTGCCGCTGGAACAGCTGCTGTCCAAGGACATGGCGCGCGAAGCGGCCGAGCAGATCCGCACGGGCCACCGCTTCA
The DNA here is from genome assembly GCF_058809745.1 of Variovorax sp. MPBD4-3. Classification (NCBI taxonomy): domain Bacteria; kingdom Pseudomonadati; phylum Pseudomonadota; class Betaproteobacteria; order Burkholderiales; family Comamonadaceae; genus Variovorax; species Variovorax sp. MPBD4-3. Next base: position 59,653 of record NZ_JBXASW010000002.1, on the reverse strand, counting down.
ACGTGGAGCGCGTGAACCCCGGCGCGCCCGTGCCCCGCGACACCACTCACCTGAGCGTGGTGGACGCCGACGGCAATGCGGTCTCGCTGACCCACTCGCTGGCCATGCCCTCGGGCATCATCACCCCGGGCATGGGCTTCCTGTACAACGGCTGCATGGGCGTGTTCGACCCGCGCCCGGGCCGCGCCGGCAGCATCCGGCCGGGCAAGAGCCGCTTCACATCGTCGTGCCCCACCATGACCTTCAAGGACGGCGCGCTCGACGTGGTGCTCGGCGCCCCCGGCGGCACGCAGATCGCCATGGGCGTGCTGCAGGTGCTGCTCAACGTGATCGACCACGGGATGGAGATGCAGGCCGCCGTGTCGGCGCCGCGCTTCTCGTCCACCAGCAATGCCATCGACGTGTGCAACCGCATTCCGCGTTCCACCACGCGCGCGCTCGAAGCACAGGGCTACGCCATCGGCCGCAACCCGTACAACTACACGATCGGCTGGGTGCACGGCGTGCAGGTGCAGGCCGACGGCCTGCATGGCGGCGCGGACCCCGGCCGCGACGGCGTGGCGTACCGGCTGCGCTGACGCCCGTTCAGGCCCGGCTGTCCGCGGCCTCCAGCCGCGCCATCGCCTCGTGAACGGCGCCCAGGCGCACATCCTGGCTGCGCGAGGCGTCGACGATCGCCTCCATGATCCGGGAAGCCTGCTGAGCCGATTGCTGGATCTCCCGTATCACGCGGCCCGACGCCTGCACCTTCTCGTTGCCGGCCTGCACGCGGGCCGTCGAGGCGGAGACCAGCCCGCCGATCTCTCGCGCGGCGGCGGCGCTGCGGTGCGCGAGGCTGCGCACCTCGCCCGCGACCACGGCAAACCCGCGGCCCTGTTCGCCCGCGCGCGCGGCCTCCACCGCCGCGTTGAGCGCGAGCATGTTGGTCTGGAAGGCGATGCCGTCGATCAGGCCCACGATGTCGGCGATGCGCTTGGAGTCGGCCTGGATCTGCTGCATGGCCGCCATGGCGTCCGCCGAGGCATCCGCGCCATCGAGCGCGACGCTGGCCACCTGGCGGGTGTGCGAATGGGCGTCGCCCGCCTGGCTGGCGCTGTGCCTGACCAGCTGCTTCAGTTCCTCGAACGCGCCTTGCACCATGCGCGTCGCTTCGAAGCGGGCGGTGATGTCGGTGGCGTACTTGACCACCTTGAACGGCTGGCCGGCCTGGTCGAGCACCGGGTTGTAGTTGGCCTCGATCCACACCGTGTTGCCCTCGCGGCCGACACGCTCGAACTGCCCCTGGTGGAACTGCCCGCGCGCCAGGTGCTGCCAGAAGGCCTTGTACGCGGCGCCCTGGCGTTCTTCGGGGCGCACGAACATGCTGTGGTGCCGGCCGACGACATCGCTTTCGTGGCGGTAGCCCATCGCATCCAGGAAGTTGCGGTTGGCACGCAGGATGCGGCCCTGGAGGTCGAACTCGATCACGGCCTGCGCGCGCCCGACCGCGGCCAGCTGGCTTTGCGATTCCGCGTCGCGCAGCACCTGCCCGGAGATGTCCATGGCGTACTTGACGACCCGCACCACCTTGCCTGCGCCATCGAGCACGGGGCTGTAGTTGGCCTGCAACCAGACCTCGCCGCCGTTGCCGGCGATGCGCCTGCAGCGCCCGACGAAGGGCTCGCCGCGTTGCAGCCGGTTCCAGAACTGTGCGTAGTCGCCGGAATGCCGCTCGGCCGGGTCGACGAACATGCTGTGGTGCCGGCCCTTGATTGCATCGAGCGAATAGCCCATCAGCGCCAGGAAGGGCTCATTGGCGAACACCACGTCACCCTGCGGCGTGAACTCGATCACGGCCTGGTTGCGATAGAGCGACTGGAGTTGGCGCCGTGCGGAAACACGCCGGCCCGAAAGGAACGAAACCAGGGAGCGGAAGGAGGTCATGGTCGATCTGAGTACGATTTGATTAATCTACTCATCGACGGTTGGCCTGGGTGTAGGAAACGAGCGCAAAGGCTCGCGCCGCCCCCACGGCGGGCGCTCCTCGGGCCTAGCTCTGCGCCTGCTTCGACGCCACGAAGCATCCATGGTCGCGCGCCCAGAGCAGCGCTTCGCCCCGGCTGTGGACATCCAGCTTGGCGTAGATGGTCGCGACGTGATTGCGCACGGTGCTCAGCGCCACGCCGAGTTCCTTCGCGATCTCCTTGTCCGAATGCCCCCGGCACAGCGAATCGAAGACGTCGCGTTCACGCTTCGTCAAATCCCCGAGTTCTGCGGCGTTGCCGGCGCGCTTCACATTCGCCAGCTTCTCGATGAGCGATCGGCTGAACCAGGAGGCGTCCTGCATCACCGTCTCGATGGCGCTGACCAGTTCGAGTTCGGAGCGCTTGCGATCGGTGATGTCCAGCCACGCGAGAAGCACGCAATCCTGGCCGTTGATGGTGACCGTCTCGGCCGACACCAGCGCGTCGATCGCATCGCCCTCCTTGCGGCCGATCCTGAAATCGGCGTTCCTCACGCTGCCGCCCGGAGCGAGCCGCTGCGCGATCTTCGATGGGACTTCGCCCGGCCAGACCCCGGCCTCCTCGCCGGCCCGTCCCACGACGTCCTCGCTCGCGTAGCCTGTGGCGGCGCTGAACGCCTCGTTGATGTCCAGGAAGACCAGGTCCTCCGCCCTGAGCACCGCGCTGGGCACGGGCAGCATGCGAAACGCCTTCTGGAACCGTTCCTCGCTCTGGCGCAGGGTGCTCTCGGCCTTGCGCCGCGGTTCCAGGTCCATGAAGGTGAAGAGCATGCAGGCCTCTTCACCGATGTCGATCGGCTGGCCCGCCACCACCACCGGCTTGTGGCCGCCATCGGGCAGCCGAAGCTCGGCCTCCATCTGCGGGATGGTGCCGCCTTCACCGAGCCGCTCCACTGCCAGGTCGCGCCTGTCGGCATTCTCGAAAACATCGAGCTGGTACACCGAGCGCCCGATGACCTGCTCGCGCACGTAGCCGGTCATCTCCAGGAAGCCCTGGTTGACCTTGATGTAGCGCTGGTCGCTCAGCCGGCAGATCACGGCCGGCGCCGGGTTGGCATTGAAGGTCTTCTCGAAGCGATTCTCGGCACTGGCCCACTCGCTGGCGTCGTGCAGGATCAGCGCCAGGCAGTCGGGCTCGCCGTCGCTGTTGGTCAGCACCAGGCTGCGCACGCGGTGCACCCAGTTGACGCTGTCGTCGTGCGCCGGAAACACCTCCACGATCACGTCGCTGAAGCATTCGCCGGCGATCACGCGCTCGATGGGGTACTGGCCTTCCTGCAGCGGATGGTTGTTGCGATATCGCAGGCGAAACCGCTCGCGGTACTGCGTGACGTCGGCGCCCAGTTCGGCCACCTTGTCCACGCCGTGCATCTTCAGGGCCGCCTCGTTGGCCCAGACGATGCGCTGATCGGGCTCGATCAGCATCACACCCTCGGTGAGCCCGGTGATGATCTGCTGGAGCTGGCGCCTGTCGGTCTGGGTCTGTAGAACGCGATCGTTCATGGTGTAGGTCTTGATCGGCGGAAGTCCCGCATGCGCGCCATTACAACCCGGCTCGCGATGCGGGAGCTTGCGTTGCCTCGCGCGTCAGTCGCGCACGCTGCGCCGGCCCAGGAAGCCCGCGCCGCCCGACACCAGGACACCCAGCAGCAGCGCGATCACGCCGGCCCAGGCCGCATGGCTCACGCCCTTGGCCGCGGCATCACCGGCTTCGCGGGCCTTCTGCTCGGCTTGCTGCTTGAAGGCGTCGTACTTCGCCACCGCCTGGTTGAAGCTCTGCTCGTAGTTGTCGGCGATCTGCTGGGCTTCGGCGCGGCTCTTGCCGGTGCGCGCCGCAATGATGTTCACCAGCGCGTCCTTGTCCGCCGCATCGAGGCCGGGCTGCGCCTTCTGGCGCAGGCGATCGAAGAAGGCCGCGAGGTCGTCCGCCGATGTCTGCGGCGCGGTGGCCGCGTCGGCGGCAGTCGCCTTGCCGTCGCTGGCCGCCGCGCGGGCGTCGGCCTTCAGCTTGTCAGGGTCCAGCGCGGGCTTGCCGGTCTGGCGCAGCAGGGTTTCCAGCTGGGCGCGGGCGTCCGACATGTCGAAGTTGATCCCGTTCTTCTGCAGCTGGTCCTTCACGCCCGAAGCCAGCGTGGGCGCGGCGGCCGCCACGCCCTGGCCGGCGAGCGACAGGCCGGTGCCCGCCACACCCGAGGCCGCGCCGATGACGCCGCCTGCGAGCATCGAGAGGGCATAGACCGTGACCAGCGTCGTCACCGCCCAGCACAGCACGCCGTGCAGGATGCCCTTGCCCGGTGCCGAGCGCCCTGCGAAGAAGGCGCCCACGGCCAGCGCGATGAGCGTGGAGGCGCCGACCCACAGGCCGGTTCCCATGCCGAAGCCCGCGAGCGGATTGCGCTCGCGCAGCGCGTCGATGGAGCCGGTGCCCACGGCCGTGCCAAGCACGCCCAGGAACAGGTAAGTCGCCAGCGCGAGGAACAGGCCGACGAAGACCGCGCCCCAGGACACGCGCCCCCGATAAACCTCGGCGGAATGCGGCAGGAGCACCGTTGCAGTTGTGGTTGTCATGTTCTTCTCTCCCGTGGAATGCATGCGTCTCAGCGCTTGGCCCAGAGGGCGCCCAGGACGAAGCTCACACTGGCCACCACCGCGAGGGTCGCGACGGGGTTGACCACCGCCGACTCACGCACCTGGTCGAGCACGGCGCCATAGCCCTGCTGCGCCTTGCCGGCCACCTGCCTGGCCTTGCCTTCCAACTGGGTCGCGGTGTCGCCGGTGGCGGCGCCGAATGCGTCCTGGACGCGGCCCGCGATGTTCTGCATCGTTCCTTCAGCTTTTTCAAACATGTCTATTTCCTTCGTGGTGAGTTGATGTGGATGGGATATCGGCGAGCCACTGAACTACTTGCGCAGCTTGTCGGCGGCGTCCTTGGCCGCTTCCTGCGTCTTGCCGACGCCTTCCTGTGCCTTGCCGGCCAGCTTCTCGGCCGCGCCTTCGACTTCGAGGCGCTTGTTGCCGGTGACCTTGCCCAGCGCTTCCTTGACCGATCCCTTGATCTGCTTGAGATTGCCGTCGACCGTGTCCTTGTTCATCTCGTGATCTCCAAAGGTTGCCCGTGCGGAATTGCCCGAGGCGTTCGCATCAGCAGCGAATGGAGAAATCGTAGATTCGCGAAGGGCTTCGAAACACAGACAGATGCACTAGAAGACGTAGTGCATTTGCCCCGATTCGGGACGTGATTTTTCAGGGAGCGTAGGACGACCGGCAGCCCATGTGTGGGAGCCACGCCCACGGCCGGTTTTGATGGCCCTACTTCGTGAGCGCGACGTATTGGGGACTGGTGCCGCCCGACGGAAACTGGACCGGACTCGACAAGGCGCCGGTGACCGGATCGATGTCGAAGACCGAGACCGTGCTGGATATCTGGTTGGCGATGTAGACACGGCGGCCGGTGCGGTCCACGCTGATCGACGTCGGCCCCGACCCTCCGCTCGTGAAGGGACTGCCGGCCAGCGGCGTCGGCACGCCGGTGCGTGCGTCGATGGTGAACGCCGACACGTTCGCAGCGTTGACGTTGGCGACGTAGACGAATCGCCCTGTCGGATCGATGCCGAGGCCGCGTCCGGCCATTCCGGTGTCGACCGACGCAACCTGCGTCAGCGTGCCCGCCCGCGGATCGATGGCATACGCGATGAGCCTGGAAGGCGCCGGGTTGGGGGCTGTTGCCGCTACGTAGGCAAACCGTCCGGAGGGTTCCAGCGCAACGTTGAATGCCTGCAGTCCGACCGGCAGGACAACGCTCTGCACGGGCCCGCTCAATGCGCCGGAGGTCGCGTCGATGGCGAGCACGTCGACGCTGCCATCGAGGTGCGGAAGGTACGCGAACCGGCTCTCGCCATCGATGGCCATCCAGAAGTCGTTGGGCGAGCCACCGGTGGCGAAGGAAGTTGCCGCGCCAAGCTGCCCCGTGGCGCTGTCGATCGCAAACTGCACGACACTGCGGTTGCCCAGCACGTAGGCGAAACGGCCCTGCGGTTCGATGGCAATGAACCTGGCGCTGTTGACGAAGACATTCTGCACAGGCAGCAGCGCGCCAGTGCCCGGGTCGATCGAGAACACGAAGACGGTGCTGCTCAGCAAGCCGGCGACATACGCGTAGCGCCCCGAGGGGTCCACCGTCATGTGCTGCGGCGAGCTGCCTGCGGCCACCGTCGTGGGCGCCCGCCGCGAGCCCCCCCCCCCCCCCCCCCCCCCCCCCCAGCGCCGATCTCGAATGCGCTCGCGTTGTTCGAGCCTTCGTTGGGCGTGTAGGCGAAACGCGAAAGGCCGACGTCCGTGCAACGCACTTCGACGGACGTGACGTCGGACGCGCCCACGGTGCCGAACGCACCGTGCGCCACGCACGTCTGCGCCGCCGCGGGCTGCGTCTTCACGGTGACGCCATACCCGGCACCGCTGGCCACCGGCGTGGCGAAGCTGAAAGTGCCGTTGGCCGTGACCGTCAGGTCGTCGCCCGCATTGTTCTGCAGCACCACCCGGTCGCCGCCCGCAAGCTTCGTGACCTTGACACTCACATTGAACGCGGCAGCCGAGCACACGACCGCGATGTCGCCCACGTCGGCCTCGCCCACCGTGCCCGCGCCGCGGTTGACCGTGCATGTCTGTGGCGGGTTGGCGGGTTGCTGCTTCACCGTGACTGCGTAGCTGGCGCCCTTGGCACGACGGTCCCCGAAAACGAAGCGGCCGTCCGCCGCGACCGCCACGTCGGCCGAGCCGGCCTGCTGCAGCACCAGCCCGCTGCCCAGGAGGCCGCTGACGCTGCCGCCCACGGCATACGTGGACGCCTGCACCGTGGGCGCGCCGCCACTGCCAGCGCCCCCGATCGGCAGCGGAAAGGCCGAGAACCCGGACCCTCCGCCACCACCGCCGCCGCACGAGAGCACGGCGAGCGGCAACAGCAGCAGCGATGCGTTTCGCAAAAGACGCAAAGAGGTGGCGGCGCGGATGCTGCTGGTCAGAGGCATGTCGACTTACTCTAAGAAACAATTGGCGCAACAATGTTACTTGAGTCCGCCGACGCGCAGGCGCTGCGTCAGCCGGGTCCGGTGGTCGATGACGAACCGACGCTCCGGATGCTGGTCACCGAGGTGCTCCAGGATGACCAAGCCCTTTCCGGCCGAAGCCTTGGCGGCGCGGGTGCAGGAGATGCTGGCGCAGCCCTGAGGCGATCACTCGGACGCACGCGGCGCGCTCAGGAAAACCAGGACCGAACGGCCGGTCGCAAGATATTCCTCGAAGGTCTCGTTCGATGAACCGTTCGCGTCGTTGTTCGTTTCCATGGCCAGCGTCCAGGGTTCGCCGGGTGCGGGGGGAAGCTTGAAAGGCACCGCGTCCTGCCAGCCATTGAAGATGACGAGCGCGCTGGTGTCGTGCGCGGGCCGGTCGACCGCCGACACGGGCGCTCTGCCATCCAGAAGCAGCGCGAACGACCGCGTCTGCGTGTCTTCCCAGTGCGCGGGCGTCATCTCGTTGCCGTCGGGAGCGAACCAGGCGGCGTCCTTGGCGCCGCCCTCTCCTCCGAATGTCGCTCCCGTCAGGAAGCGATTGCGGCGCAGCACGGGGGTCTGCCTGCGAAGCGCCAGCAGCTTCTGCGTGAAGCCGCGCAATGCGCGAGCAGCGTCCGTGCCTGCGGCCTCCCAGTCCACCCACGAAATATCGTCGTCCTGGCAGTACGCGTTGTTGTTGCCCTTTTGCGTTCGCCCGAACTCATCACCGGCCAGCAGCATCGGCGTGCCTTGGGACAGGAACAGCGTGGCCAGCTGGTTTCGCTGCTGCCGCGCGCGCAGTGCAAGGATCTGGGGGTCGTCGGTGGGACCTTCGGCGCCGCAGTTCCAGCTGCGGTTGTCCGAATGGCCATCGCGGTTGTCTTCGCCGTTGGCTTCGTTGTGCCGCTCGTTGTAGCTCACGGTATCGGCCAGCGTGAACCCGTCGTGCGCGCTGATGAAGTTCACCGACGCCCAGGGGCGGCGGCCGCGGTTGTTGAAGCGGTCGGCACTGGCCGTGACGCAGGACGCCAATTTGGGCGCCATGGCTTCATCGCCCTTCCAGAATGCACGCACCGTGTCGCGGAACTGGTCGTTCCACTCGGCCCATCCCGGCGGAAAGCCGCCGACCTGGTAGCCGCCCGGGCCGATGTCCCACGGCTCCGCGATGAGCTTCACGCTGGAGAGCACCGGATCCTGCCGGCAGCTCTTCAGGAAGCCGCCGCCTTCGTCGAAGCCGTGCGGCTCGCGCGCCAGGATCGTGGCCAGATCGAAGCGAAAGCCGTCCACGCGCATTTCGGTCACCCAGTACCGCAGGCTGTCCGTGACCATCTGGAGCACACGCGGATGGCTCAGGTTGACTGTGTTGCCGGTGCCCGTGTCGTTGATGTAGTAGCGCGGCTCGTTCGGCATCAGGCGGTAGTAGCTCGCGTTGTCGATGCCCTTGAAGGAAATGGTCGGGCCCAGTTCGTTGCCCTCGGGCGTGTGGTTGTAGACCACGTCGAGGATCACCTCGAGCCCCTGGCTGTGGAAACGGTCCACCATGTGCTTGAACTCGTCGATGTGCGGACCGTCCATGTAGCGCTGGTCCAGCGCGAAGAAGCCGATCGTGTCGTAGCCCCAGAAGTTGGTCAGTCCCTTGTCCGTCAGGAACGGCTGGTTCAGAAAATACTGGATCGGCAGCAGCTCGACGCTGGTAACGCCCAGCTCACGCATCCCGGCGATCACCGCATCCTGAGCCATGCCCGCGAAGGTGCCTCTGAGGTTCTCTGGCACGCCCGGGTGGCGCATCGTGAAGCCGCGAACATGGGTTTCATAGAACACCGTGTCGCTCCAGGGCACCATCGGTCCCTGGGGCTGCGACCACGCGAACTTCGAATCCACGACCACGCATTTCGGCATGAAGGGCGCGCTGTCGCGCTCGTCGAAGCTCAGGTCGCCGTCCGGGTGGCCCACGGTGTAGCCGAACAGCTCGGGTCCCCATTTGAGCTCGCCCATGTGGGCCTTGGCATAGGGATCGAGCAGGAGCTTGTGGTGATTGAAGCGGTGGCCCTTCTCCGGCTCATAGGGGCCATGAACACGCAGGCCATAGCGCGCGCCGGGCTGCAGGCCCGGGATGAAGCCGTGCCACACCTCGTCGGTGTATTCCGGCAGGGTGACACAGCCCAGTTCCTTTTCACCGGCCTCGTCGTAGATGCAGACGTCGACCCGGGTCGCATGCGCCGAAAAGACTGCGAAGTTGACCCCGTCGTCTCGGTACGTGGCCCCAAGCGGATAAGCATGGCCCTCCTCCGCAGAATATGTGGCGTTGGCGTCGGAAGCAGTGGACATGTCGGCGTACCCGAGTTTCAGAGGGTGAGAGCGTCACCGCACGGCCCGGCAACGGACATCGGATAGACCGCTGAGCAAACGTAGGACCACATGGATGCGGTCCAGTTAGTACAAAAGCCCGAGCCGGCACGCCCCGAAAATCAAGGTTTTCAACAAAAGGAAAGTCGATGAACAAACCCGCCCGAATGCTCATGCTTGCTGGCGTTGTCGCGCTGTTGATTGGCGCGTTCCTCGCCTTTGCCGGCGGGCCGCCCGGGGCGGATGCCGCGCTGGAAGCGAAATGCCGCGCGAACATGACGGCCCGCAACGCGGACGCCGCCTTGCTCGCCCAGTGCAAGGAAGCAGCCTTCGCGACCGCGATGACCGCGACCGACGCCAACGCGGCAGCCAGGGCGATCAGCGCGGCCAACAACAGCGAGATCGGCGGCAACGCCTTGGCCATGTTCCTCATGGGCTTTGGCGTCGTGCTGCTGCTGGTCGGGTTCGCGAAGGCGCGAAAGGGCCAGGACCGGCTTTCCTGATCGCCCGCGCCGATCAGGCCCGTGGCGGGTCGTTCTCGCGGCCGAACTGGCGTGGGCCGCCCACGGCCGTGATGAAAGCGGTGATGGCGTCGTCCACACTGGCGGCGTCGGCCAGGATCAGCCCCGGATCCGGCTCCCCGTCGGGCATCGTCAGCGGGATCTGTGCTTGAGCGAGCAGCGCTTCCGACGCGCCGAGCGCCAGGATGGTCTTGCAGTGCCAGTACTGGTCGCGCAGGAATTCGAGCGTGTGCGCGTCAGCATCGAGCGCCTCCACGGCCTGCGCGCCATCGGGCAGCACGAGCGCGTCGAAGAGGAAGCCCGGGGAGTTTTCCATGGTCGCATCGACCGCGAACTTCTCTCCGCCGGCGCCCGCGCAGGTGCCCAGCCGCGCACCCACGAGCCGCGGCACCGCACCCTCGGCCACCAGCGCGGCAATCACCTTCTCCAGCGACGCGCCTTCCACGCCGTTGGCCACCAGCACCGCCACCTTGCGCGTGCGGATGCCGCCGTCACCCGGGCGTGCCGTCAGCGACAGCGCGGGCGACTGTTCCACCTCAGGCGTGGCGGGCGTTTCCAGCGCCTTCGGCATCGGTGCCGGAAGCTCCATGCCGAGGTCCTGCGCCAGGCGCTGCGCCAGGTCGGGCGCGGCGTTCATCAGCATGGAGACCACCCGCTCACGAATGGCGGGCACCGTGACCTTCGACAGCTCGAAGCGGAACGCATTGCCGATGTGGGCCTGCTCCACTTCGGTCTGGCTCTCGAAGAACAGCCGCGCCTGCGTGTAGTGGTCCGCGAACTTCTCGGGCTTGATGCGCACCTTGTCCGCGCTCTCCTTGGCGTCGACACGCCGTGCCACGCTCATGAAGCCCTGCGCCGCGCCGGCCTGGAACGGGCAGCCGCCGGCCAGCGAGTTGGGCTCGTAGGCCACGCGTCCGCGATGGATGGCCTGGCGGTGCATGCCGTCGCGCTGGTTGTTGTGCACCTGCGCGATCGGCGCGTTGATCGGCAGCTCGTGGAAATTCGGGCCGCCCAGGCGGCTGATCTGCGTGTCCACGTAAGAGTGGATGCGCCCCGCCAGCAGCGGGTCGTTCGTGAAGTCGATGCCGGGGACGACGTGCGCCGTGCAGAAAGCCACCTGCTCGGTCTCCGCGAAGAAGTTGTCGGGGTTCCGGTTGAGCACCAGGCGCCCGACGATCTGCACCGGCACGAGCTCTTCGGGGATCAGCTTGGTGGCATCCAGGATGTCGAAGCTGAACTGCTCGGCCTGCTCCTCGGTGAAGATCTGCAGGCCGAGCTCCCACTCGGGATATTCACCTGCGTCGATGGCCTCCCACAGGTCGCGCCGATGAAAGTCGGGATCGGCGCCGGAGATCTTCACGGCCTCCTCCCACACCAGCGAGTGCGTGCCCAGCTTGGGCTGCCAGTGGAACTTCACCAGCACGCTCTCGCCGGCGTCGTTGACGAGGCGGAAGGTGTGCACCCCGAAGCCCTGCATCATGCGGTAGCTGCGCGGAATGGCGCGGTCGCTCATCTGCCACATGAGCATGTGCGTCGACTCGGGCATCAGCGAGACGAAGTCCCAGAAGGTGTCGTGCGCGCTCGCGGCCTGCGGCATCTGGTGGTGCGGCTCCGGCTTCACCGCGTGCACGAGGTCGGGGAACTTCATCGCATCCTGGATGAAGAACACCGGCATGTTGTTGCCGACCAGGTCCCAGTTGCCCTCGTCGGTGTAGAACTTCACGGCGAAGCCGCGCACGTCGCGCGCGGTGTCCTTGGAGCCGCGCTCGCCGGCCACCGTCGAGAAGCGCACGAACACCGGCGTGACCTTGCCCTCCTCCTTGAAGGGCGCGGCCTTGGTGTACTGCGTGAGCGGCTCGTAGCACTCGAAGAAGCCGTGCGCGCCCGAGCCGCGCGCATGCACGATGCGCTCGGGAATGCGTTCGTGGTCGAAGTGCGTGAGCTTCTCGCGCAGGATGAAGTCTTCGAGCAGCACCGGCCCGCGCGCGCCCGCCTTGAGCGAGTTCTGGTTGTCCGCGATGTGCACGCCCTGGTTGGTCGTGAGCACCTGGCCGCTCGAATCGACGCGCACGCGATCGAGCGTACCGATGGTCGCGTTGAGCGCCTCCGGCGCGACGGCGCCGGTCTTGTCCGACGCATTGGCTTCGGACAGCGTGCTGGCGCCAGGCAGGCGCGAAGGCGGCGCCACTGTCACGCCTGCCGGTGTCGACTGCGCGTTGGCCTCGCCGTGCTCGAGCGGCTTGTTGACGTTCGCGGTCATGCCGCTGGCCAGCGCCTGCGTGTCGATCGCGCGCTGCGCGGGCGCATCGCCCTTGCCGGCGGCTGCGGGCGCCGGGCTCGCGGGCCCGCTGTCGGTGTTGCGTGCCGCGGCGCGTGCCGCGAGGATTTCGGCTGCGCTTGAAGCTGCCGCCTTGACTGGGGGTTTTTTGGGCATGGTCGACTCGTGAAGTGAGCGGGCGATGCTGGGCGTGCATCCGGAGCCTCCATGTAGGAGGCCGCCGCACGGCGCGCGGTAAGCGCGCTGACGCGGTGCGCACGCGCCGTGTCTACGATGGACCGATGACCACGCCCGACGAGGAAGCACCTCACACCCCCCCTGCGAACGGTGCGCGGGCCACCGCGACGCCCGTCGACCCTGCACGGGCTGCGATCCTGCTCTGGCAGCAGTCGCCGGACATCGCGTTCGCCGTGCTCGACACGGCGGGCACGATCACCGCCTGGCAAGGTGCCGCTGCGGCCCTCTTCGGCTATGCCGAGGACGACATCGTGGGGCAGCCCATCGATGTGTTGTTCGTGGCCGAGGACCGCGCCCTGGGCCTGCCCGCGCTCGAGCGCCAGGTCGCGGTTTCCGCGAACCGCTCGGAAGACGACCGCTGGCATCTGCGCAAGGACGGGGCGCGCATCTGGGTCACGGGCAGCATGGTCGCGCTGCGGGAACAGGGCGTGCATGTCGGGTTCGTGAAGGTGATGGCGGACCGCACCAACCTGCGCGCGCAGATCGAGACCACGGAGAACCGGCTGCAGGGCGCGCACGATGCGATCCACGGGCGCGACGCATTCTTCGGCCGGCTGGTGCACGAAGTGCGCAACGCCCTCGGGCCGATGGGCATGGCCGCCGAGATCATGGCCAGGAAGGGGCTGGTGACCGATGAACTGGCCGGCCCGGCAGGCGTGGTCAATCACCAGATCATCCTGCTGGAGCGGATGATGAAAGACCTGGCCGAGGTGGTGCGCTTCGGCGCAGGCAAGCTCAGCCTGAGCAAGACGCGCTTCGACCTCGGGGCGGAGATCGAGAAGATCGCGGCCGTCGTGCTCTCGGAGGCGAACAAGAAGCAGCACGTGGTCTCGGTGCTGGTGCCGCCCGTGCCCGTGCCGGTGGTGGCGGACCGGGAGCGAGTTCACCAGATCGTGTTCAACCTGCTTCACAACGCCATCAAGTACACCCCGCCGGGCGGCAGCATCTGGCTGCGCTGCACGGTCGAGATCGACCACGCGGTGATCAGGGTGGAGGACACCGGCATCGGCATCGACCCGTCCCTGCTGCCGGTGATCTTCGAGCTGTTCACCCAGGAGAATCCGCAGAACTCCGAAGGCGGCTTCGGCGTCGGGCTGTCGCTGGTCAGGGATCTGGTCCACGCGCATGGCGGCTTCGTGGATGTGCGCTGCGACGGCAAGGGCCATGGCAGCGAGTTCAGCGTTCGCCTTCCGCTGAACCCGGGCGACGACGCCTGATCGTCGGGTGTCCCGGGCCGCACGGCACGTGCGGTCGGCGGCGCAACGAACTCCAATCTCATACAGCCGGTGCTGAAGTGCGCCTACGCCGCGGCATCCCCGTGCGCTCGAACCTTCAGACGTGCGCGGCCTTCGACGGCCCTTGGCCGGCACCTCTCAACACCAGCACACAGGAGAACGACATGAGCGATACCCCCGTCAGCGGTTCCGGCGACGGAACCCGCCCCGCCACCAGCGGCGGCGTCGACAACATGGGAGCGGGCAAGAGCTTCACCGGCAGGAAGACCGCCGCGGGCGAGGACGTGTCCGGTCCCGGTCCGACCGAGCGCATGCAGGACAAGCGCAAGAACGTGGCCGCCACGAAGCAGGACGACTCCGCGGCGTTCGGCCTGACCGAGGACCTGACGCCGGCGCCCAATCGCGAGCCCGGTGCAGGCCAAGGCAACGCGCCGGATGACACGCCCGGCGAAGTCTCGCGCGAGGAAGCGATCCGCCGCGCCGCCTACGACGCCTACCAGCGGCGTGAGCGCGAAGGCGGCGGCGCCGGCAGCGAACAGCAGGACTGGCTGCAGGCCGAGCAGGAAATCGACCGGAAGGCGAACGCCTCCAACCCGACGCGAGGAACCTGACCATGGCGACCAGCAGCATCCTGGGCGGCGAACGCCCGCCCCTCGACCCCAAGGGAACCGACGAAGAAAGCCTGGGCCCCAGCGACTCGAGCGACAGCGGCAGCGATGCCCTGGGCACGGGCGACCACGCGGCCAATGAAGGCGGCGAGGCCGGCTTCGAGGAAGCCACCAACGCGGACATCCTGCCCGACCGGGTGGGCGTCTTTCCCGATGACGCCTTCGAAGCGTCGACCTCCATCGACGACCCCGATGCGGCACGCGCCGACGAGCTTGCGGCCGAAGGCGAGCAGGACGCAGGGGATGAGGGGGACGACAGCGACGCCGAGGAAGTCTGATGGCAGGCCATACGAAGGCGAAGGGCATCCACGGCAGCGTGCGGCAGGTATTGCACGGCGTCTTCGGCCACCGGCATTTGCGCCGCGGCCAGGCCGAGGTGATCGAGCGAGTCATGGCAGGCTTGCCGACACTCGCCGTGATGCCCACGGGCGCGGGCAAGTCGCTGTGCTACCAATTGCCCGCGCTGCTGCTCGAGGGCAAGACAGTGGTGGTGTCGCCGCTCATCGCGCTCATGAAAGACCAGTGCGACCGAATGCGGCAGCTGGGCATCCACGCGGTGCAGGTCAACAGCGCGCTCGGCGCCGAAGAAATTGCGCAGGCCGAGCGCGACATCGCCGACGGCAGCGCGCGCATCGTGCTGACGACGCCCGAGCGGCTGGCGGAGCCCGATTTCCTCCGGCGCATGGGTGCGCATCCGACGGCGCTGGTCGTCGTGGACGAGGCGCATTGCATTTCGCAGTGGGGGCACGACTTTCGCCCCGCCTTCCTGGAGATCGGCCCGTCCATCAAGGCGCTGCGCAGCCCGGCCGTGCTGGCGCTGACGGCCACGGCCGGCGAAGAGGTGGTCGCCGACGTGATGAAGCAGCTGGGCATTCCCCGCACGGGCCTGGTCGATACGGGCGCCTACCGCGACAACCTGCAGTTTGCGGTCGAGCAGCTGGCCGACGAGGACGAGCGTTTGCGCCGCACCGTCGAGCTGGTGGCGCAGGAGACAGGCAGCGGCATCGTGTATGCCGCGACGGTGAAGGCCGCCCAGCGCATCTTCGATGCGCTGAAGGCACGCGACGTGGCCGCGGCGCTCTATCACGGCAAGCTCGGTTCGCGCGAGCGCACCGCTGCGCAGGAGGCCTTCATGGCGGGCGAGGTGCGGGTCATGGTGGCCACCAATGCGTTCGGCATGGGCATCGACAAGCCCGACATCCGCTTCGTGCTGCATGGCCAGATGCCCTCGAGCCTGCATGCGTACTACCAGGAAGCCGGACGCGCCGGGCGCGACGGCGAGCGCGCACGCTGCACCCTGCTCTTCCACGCCAAGGACCGGACGGTGCAGCAGTTCTTTCTTGCCGGCAAGTATCCGCAGCTCGAGGACCTCGACGCGATCCACCGGCAATTGCTGGCGTCACCGCCCGATCCCGCGGGCTGGACGGCCGTCCGCCTGCTCGATGCGCTGGAGCAGCCACGCACCCGGCTGCAGGCCGGCATCGCGCTGCTCAAGCAGGCACAGGTGCTCAGGGCCGACCGGCGCGCACGCCTGTCGGTGCGCAAGACCGAGATCACCGACGCCGACCTGCGCGACTTGCTCGAGACCTACACGCAGCGGCGCGTGCAGGACCGCGAGACGCTCGAACGCATGGTGGCGTACGCGCAGTCCGGCCAGTGCCGATGGCAGATGCTGCTGGGCGATCTGGACGAGTCCGCGCGCATGCGGCGCTGCGGCACGTGCGACAACTGCCGGCGCATTGCCGCGCATGAGGCGGCCATGGCCCAACCCATCGTCGTGAGCGCCGGCAACGCGCAACAGGCCTCGCCGGCGCTGTCGGCCTTTTGCGCCGGCGACGCCGTGAAGGTCCGGCGCTTCGGCCGGGGCACCGTGGTGGCGTCGGACGGCAGCTCGGTCACGGTGGGGTTCGACGATGGAAGCGAACGCTGCTTTCATCCGGACTATGTGACGGCCCTGCGCCGGTCAGTGGCGCGCGCCGCCGCCGCCGTGCGGAAGTCGCTGCCGGCATGCGCGCAGGCGGCCTGACGCCGGCCACTTCACCAGGAGATCAGGGGTGAACGGTGCAGCCAGGCGTCGCTGTTCACCTGGTCCAGCACGAAGCGCGCGGCGTCCGCCCTTGCGATGGTTCCCCCATGGAAGCCGGAGAGATCCGTGAAGGCACGCACCACCGGTCCGGAGGCCTTGTCGTTGAGCACCGACGGCCGCACCAGCACCCAGTCCAGCCCGCTTTGCCGCACCAGCGCTTCCTGCCGGTTCTTGTCGTCGTAGACCTTGCGCAACAGCGCGGGAAAGATCAGCCGGTCGAAGAAGAAGCCGCCGTGCCCGGCGCTGTCCCCGGCACCCATGCCGGTGATGCAGACAAGCCGCCTGACGCTTTCCGCGCGCATGGCGCCGACAAGGGCACGCGTCGCGGCGGAGAGCAGGGTCACCTCCCGCAGCGGGCTGGCCGGCGTGCCCAGCGCGCTGACGACGGCATCCCTGCCCTCGAGGGCGGTGCGCAACGCCCGTTCGTCGCGGGCGTCCCCGAAAGTGAGCGTTGCGCCCTCCAGCCCGGTCGCCTTCTCGGGCGAGCGCACCAGCGCGTGGACGTCATGCCCGCGTGCCAGCGCCTGCTGGACGATCAGCCGGCCCGTGCCGCCGGTGGCGCCGAGCACCAGGACGCTCCGGCGGCGGCCCTGGTCCGCGGCGTCGCGCATCGCCTGCTCGCGGCCAGGCACCTTCTCGGTGGCGGATGGATAGATCATGGTGGGATCCTTTCGTGTGCGTGGCTGGGCCGGCGCGGCGCTCAGGCCGCCGCGCAGACCTCGGAAGCGAAATCGCGGTACGAGCGCAGGGGACGCCCCAGCAGCGCAGTGAGGCGCTCCACGTCGCCGGCCTCGGGGATCATTCCCTCCGACAGGAAGCGTTCGCTCATGAGGCGCATGTCGTAGGCCATCCAGCCCGGCATGAAGTTCAGCAGGTTCTTCTCGAAGGCGGCCGTGTCGTCGCCGCCGTAGGCAATCGGGCGACCCGACACGGCCGACCACAGGCCGGCGACATCGGCGCCCGTCAGCGTGTCGGGGCCCACCAGGTTGATGCGCTGCAGCGGCAGCGGTTGCGACGCGTCGCGCCGCAGCAGTTCGATGGCGGCGATCTGCGCGATGTCGCGCGTGTCGATCATCGCGAGCCCCTTGCCGCCGACCGGCATCGGATAGACGCCATGCCCGAGCACGACATCCTTGACCGTGAGGTCGTTCTGCATGAAGTAAGCCGGGCGCAGGATGGTGGCGCCGAAGCCCATCTGCTCGAGCATGCGCTCCACGCCGAACTTGCCCGCGAAATGGGGAACGTTGAGGTACTTGTCGCTGTGGATCACCGACAGGTAGACGACGCGCGCGATCCCCGCCTCGCGCGCCAGGTTGAGCGTGACGAGTGCCTGCGTGAATTCGTCGGGCACGACGCCGTTGAGCAGGAACAGAGTCGACACCCCCGCCAGGGCGCGGCGTGTTGCCTGCACGTCCAGCAGGTCGCCCTGCACGACCTCCACGCCGGCCGGGAACGCGACCTTGGAAGGATTGCGCACGAGCGCACGCACCGCGGCACCGCGGTCGACGAGATGTTGGACGACCTGGCGGCCGATGGCGCCGCTGGCGCCGGTGATGAGGATGGTCACGGAAGAACTCCGGTTCGTTGAAGGAGCCTCGATCTTCAAAGTTCCATCGATGGACCGATAGCCCATATATTTGGACACCTCGTCTCACTGCTGGAACACATGGACTTCCTCGCCCTCACCGACTTCAACCTGGTGGCGCGTCACGGCGGCTTCGGGCGCGCGGCCCGGGAATCCGGGCGGCCCAAGGCGACCCTGTCGCGCCGCGTCGCCGACCTGGAAAGCGCGCTCGAGCTGCGGCTGTTCGAGAGGGGCGCGCGCACCCTGAAGCTCACCGAGGAAGGCCGCGCCCTCCACGAGCGGACATCGGTATTGCTGACCGAACTCGACGAAACCGCGGCGCAGATCGCCTCTGGCGGCGGAGCGCCGCGCGGCAGGCTGAGGGTGAGCGCGCCGCTGCTCTTCTCGCAAGCCGCGATGGGCAAGCTCGCCGCCGGCTTCGCCCTGAAATACAGGAACGTGCACCTGGAGGTCACCACCGAGGACCGGCCGGTCGACATGGTGGAAGAGGGTTACGACCTGGTGATCCGCGTGAACCCGGACCCCGATGCGCGGCTGGTGGGCCGTATCTTCCTGCGTGACCGGCTCGTCGTGGTGGCGAGCCCGGCGCTCGCCCGCCCGAAAGGCACCGCGGCCGCCCCGGCCGTGGTGCGCGCGGGCGGGGCGGCGGCCTCGCATTCGAGCTGGGAGGTGGCCGCCGCGTCCGGCAGGCGGCGCATCGCCGTGGAACCTGTGCTGCGCCTGTCTTCGTTGTTCATGGTTCGCGACGCTGTCAGGGCGGGCGTGGGAACGGCGCAGCTGCCGCTGTCGCTGGTCGCTCACGACCTGAGCGCCGGCAGGCTGGTGCACTGGGGCGATGTCGAAGGGCCCGAGATTGCACTGTGGGTGCTCTATCCGTCGCGCAGGCTGCTGAGCCCGCGCGTTTCAGCATTCCTGGACTTCCTGAACGAGGCATTTCCCGCCGGCACGCCCGACGAGCTGGCGTCCTTCATCGATTGAGGCCCGGGCACGGCGGCGTCGCGGTGCGACGAGAGAGTCAGACCTCCTTCAGCGACGAAAGCTTCACCGGTCCGTCCTGGCTGGCGAAGGTCGGAGCGCCGCCTTCGGCGTTCTGTTGCTGCTGGCTCACGCCGGTGATGCGGTGCCCCTCCGTGTCGTACTGCCTGACCGTGCCATTCTGTTTCACGATCAGCCGCCGCTGCTGCGCGAAGAAGGCGTAGCTCACGCCGTTCTGGCTGCCGGTGCTCGAGGGGTCGGACAGGCCGCCGGGCCACCAGCTGCTGTCCGGCGGCTCCATCGGCTTCATGGGGGCCATGTTCTTCATGGGCTTCATGGGCTTCATCGGTTCCATTTCGCTCTCCTGCTTCATGTCGACAACTTGTCGAGATGCCATTGGGCAGTTCGCGGCTCGCACCGTGTGTCGGGGCGCATGTGGAACGCCTGTAGGTGGGCCCGCTTCGGCGCCTCTTGCGGGCGGGCTGCATGAAGGCCGCCTACAGCCCCGCCGCTTGTCGCCTGACGCGGCCCCCTTGACCGTGAATCTATCTTGCGGATTCACATCGTCGATTCCACCAAAACAGCAACACCATTGAGGGCCCCACCATGATCGGCATCGTCATCCCGGCGCACAACGAAGAGCAGGTCATTCGCGATTGCCTGGCGGCCACGCGGCTGGCCGCGCGACATCCGGCACTCATGGGCGAGCCGGTGGAAACGATCGTGGTGCTCGACGACTGCACCGACGCGACCGGCGTGCTGGCCGCGAACGCCGGTGCCGCGACCGTGAGCGTGCGAGCGCGCAACGTGGGCCTGGCCCGCGCCGTGGGCGCGCAGGTCATGCTGTCGCGCGCGGCGAGATGGCTGGCCTTCACCGACGCGGACACCCTGGTTTCCGAAGAGTGGCTGGCCAGCCAGCTGTCGTTGCAGGCCGACGTGGTCTGCGGCACGGTGTGCGTGCAGGACTGGTCTCCCCACGGGTGCCATGCCGATCTGCTGCAGGCGCACTTCCAGCAGACGTATTTCGATCGCGAGGACCACCGCCATGTGCACGGCGCGAACCTCGGCGTGTCTGCCGAGGCCTACCGCAGCGTGGGCGGCTTCAGGCACCTGGCATGCAGCGAAGACGCCGAGCTCGTCGATGCGCTGGTCAAGGCGGGTCGGCGCGTCGCGTGGAGTTCGCGGCCCCGCGTGGTGACCAGCGCGCGTACCGATGCGCGGGCGCCGGGCGGATTCGCGGGCGCGTTGCTGAACGCCGTGGCGCAGCGCATCGCCGAGGTCACGACGGCTCCGTTGCTGGCGCCGCCTGCCGCGACCGTCTGAACGGCACCGTCGCGCACGGACCATGCCTGTCACTGCGTTCCTCGTCGAGGACAACCAAGTCATTCGAGACAACCTCATTCCGACCATCGAGAGCTTGTCCGCAGCCCGCGTGGCCGGCATTGCCGAGACCGAAGAAGAAGCGATGGCGTGGCTCGACGCACACGATGGGCACTGGGACGTCGCCGTCGTGGACCTCTTCCTGCGTGAAGGCTCGGGCCTCAACGTGGTCGACCGCTGCCGGGCACGGCTGCCGCACCAGCGGGTCGTCATCTTCTCGAACTATGCGACCGAGGAAGTCCGTCGCCGCGCGCTGCTGCTGGGAGCGGATGCGGTCTTCGACAAATCGACCGAGATCGACGGACTGCTGGATTTTCTCGAGCAGTTGAACAGGCTCTAGCGCTCGGCGCCCTCGCGCCCTTGCCGGCTTGAACGATGGCATGCTCACTGCCCATGAGCCATACGGATCGAATTCTTTGCGCTTTGTTGGCTGTGTGCGCGCTGTCGGGCTGCGACGTGTCTACGGCACCGGCCGCACCGCCGGCGCTGAGCCCCGAAGCCGTCTTCACGCGTGACGCGCCCGCCGAGCAGGTGTTCCAAGGCCGCCTCGCCGGCGCGCCCGCGCATTTCCTGGTCCATGACTGCGAGGTGTTCCAGGTCGAATACCGCGCGGGCCGCGAGGTCCGTTGGACAAGCGTCCTCAAGCCCGACCCCTATCCGTTCTGGACCTCCTGCGAACGGCAGTCGCTGTCTTTCGACGGCACCGCATTGACCGCGACGCTCGGGCGCCGGGCCTTCGGTGCCGGTGGCTGCTGCGCCACAGGCGGCACCTATCGCACGGTCGACGGCCGCAGCTGGAAGAAAGTCTGAGCCGGTCCACCGTCACACCATCCCAAAAACATCCATAGACCATCCATATGGATGGTGGTAGGATGGCGCATGTCACTGACGACCTCGCCCAAACTCCCTCTCGCCAAAGCCCCCGAGTCCGAGAAGATCACCATCAACATGGGCTTCGTGGACCTCGGCCACATCGATCTGCTGGTGGCCGAGGGCTTCTACTCGAATCGCACGGATTTCATCCGCACGGCGATCCGCACCCACCTGGCGTCGCATGCCGACGCGCTGCGCCAGGCGGTGTCGAGAAAGACGCTGGTGCTGGGCTTGCAAAGCTTCTCGGCGGCGGATCTCGAGGCCGTGCGCGCCGCGGGCGAGATGCTGCAGATCCGCGTGCTCGGCCTGGCCGTGATCGCGCCGGACGTAACCCCCGCACTGGCCCTGGCGACCATCGAATCGCTGACCGTGCTCGGCGCATTCCACGCTCCACCCGCGGTGAAAGCCGCGCTGGCGGGACGTGTCCATTGACCTCACCGGTACCTCACGGGCCCACACCATGAATCCACTTTTCTCCGGCCTGATGAACGAAGCCGCCGAGCTCACGCGCACCGGGCAGCTGGCCAAGGCCACCGAAGCCATCCAGCGCGCGCTGCGCGGGGAAGCGAACGCGCGACCCGCAGCGCCAGCGACGGGGCTCGACGCCGCCGACGTGATCGATGTCGAGGCGCGAGTGATCGAGCGCGAGCGGCCTGCACACACCCCGCCGCCGCGCGAGGAGCAAGGCGAAGCGGACGTATGGACCCGAGCCTCTTTCGCACACAAGGGCCGAAGCATCGACTACATGCTCTTCGTGCCGAAGCGCGCCGCCGGCGAAGCCGCCACGCCGCGCCCGGTGGTGCTGATGCTGCACGGCTGCACGCAGTCGGCGGCCGACTTCGCAGCCGGCACGCGAATGAACGAGCACGCACGCGGCAGCGGCGCGATCGTTGTCTACGCCGAGCAGACGCAACGCGCGCACGGCCAGAAGTGCTGGAACTGGTTCAAGACACCGCACCAGCAGCGCGGGCGCGGCGAGCCGGAGCTACTGGCCGCGCTCACGCAGCACGTCGTCGCGCAGCAGGACGCGGACCGCCTGCGCGTGTACGTCGCCGGCCTGTCGGCGGGCGGTGCCATGGCCGACATCCTCGGGCATTGCTACCCGGACATCTATGCGGCCATCGGCGTGCACTCGGGCCTGCCGCATGGCGCGGCGCACGACATGATGAGCGCGCTGAACGCCATGCGCTCGGGGCCCGCGGCCAGCGGGTCCGGTCCCGACATGTCCTCGCCGCCGACCATTGTTTTTCATGGCGACGCCGACACCACGGTGCATGCGAGCAACGGCCTGGCCATCGTGGCGGGCGCGGCGCCCGGGGCGGTCGACGAAGGCCGTTCGCCGGCAGGCCGGCGCTACACCCGCACGCTCTACGCCGCATCGCCCGGTCGCGGGCAGGCGGAGCATTGGCGCCTGCACGGCGCGGGCCACGCCTGGTCGGGGGGCAGTGCGCAAGGCAGCTACACGCAGCCCGACGGCGTCGATGCAAGCCGGGAGATGCTGCGCTTCTTCCTCGGCCAGCGGCTGGCGCGGTAGCAGCCGCGACCGAAAGACGCCAGACTGCCCATGAAAAATGCCCTCCGGGCTCAAGCCGGGAGGGCATTTTTCGGGGGCCGCTGCAGGCTATTTACACAGCGTGCAGGCGAATCCCCGATGTCGCTGAAACAAATCAGCTCTTCATGGCCTTGATGTCGGCCTTGGCCTTGTCGTGATCGGCCTTGGCCTGGTTCACGCAGGCGCTCTTGGCATCGCCGGACTGGTCGTCGCACTTTTCCTTGGCCACTTCGTAGTTCATGGTGGCGGTCTCTTCGGCGACCTTCTTGGCGTGGCTGGCGCTCGGCTTGTAGTCCTGCTCCAGTTGGGCCTTGGCGACGTTTTCAGTGCCCTTAGCTTCCTTCATGCACACGTCCTTGGCGTTGTCCTTCAACGCGTCGCACTTGGCCTTGGCCACCTTGTAGTCGGCCGAGATCTTTTCCTTGGCGACCTTGTATTGATCCTTCGTCATGCCGTCGGCTGCGTTGGCAGCGGTCATGGCGAAGCAGGAAGAAGCGATGGCGAGAACGAGAAGATGTTTTTTCATGGGAATGTCCCTCACGGAGTTGATTGATCTGCGGAGTGCACTGTGCGTCTCCGGTGAAATCAATGTAGGAAATCGGAAAGACCTTCCGGGTAGGACGACGCCTTCAAGCGGGCTAGGTCGTTGCCATTCGCGCGCGCAGGCAGGAAGTGCACATGGGCCTGCCGCCATCTCCCGCAGCCTCAGATGAACGGCACGCCGCCCGTGACCGGTATGGTCGCGCCCGAGATGTAGCTCGCCTGGTCGGAGGCCAGCAGCACATACACGGCCTGCAGCTCCGCCGGCTGGCCGGGACGCTTCATCGGCGTCTGCTTGCCGAACTCCTTGACCTTCTCCGGCGGCATGGTGGAGGGAATCAGCGGCGTCCAGAAGGGCCCCGGCGCCACGCAATTCACGCGGATGCCCTTTTCCGCGAGCAACTGCGCCATGCCGCCCGACATGTTCTGGATGGCGCCCTTGGTCGCGGCGTAGGCGACGAGCGTGGCATTGGGCTTGTCCGCGTTGACCGACGCGGTGCTGATGATCGCGCTGCCCGGCCGCATGTGCGCCGAGGCAGCCTTGCAAAGGAAGAAGTTGGCGTAGACGTTGGTGCGGAAGGTGCGGTCGAACTCTTCGGCCGTGATCTCACCCAGGTCCTTGTGGCTCATCTGGAACGCGGCGTTGTTCACGAGCACGTCGAGCTTGCCGAAGCGCTCGATGGCGGTCGCGACGAGCCGGTTGCAATGCGCCTCCTCGCAGATGTCGCCGGGCACGGCCACGCACACCCGGCCTTCGCGCTCGATGAGCTGCTTGCACACCTGTGCGTCGGATTCTTCGTCGGCCAGGTACGAGATCAGCACGTCGGCGCCCTCCCGCGCGAAGGCAAGCGCCACGGCACGGCCGATGCCGCTGTCACCACCGGTGATCAGCGCAGCCTTGCCCTGCAGCTTGCCGCTGCCGACATAGGAAGACTCGCCGAAGTCGGGCCGCGGCTCCATCTTCGACTCGAGTCCGGGCGGCGATTGTTCGGGTGTGTGGAAAGGCGGTCGGGGACCGGCGTGCAGTGGATCCGTCATGGTGTGCTCCTTCGGGGGGTGTGAATCAGGCGTGTCTGCCGTTCAAATTACCCGCCGAGGAACACGCTGCCGTCGGACAAACGCCCGACCTGATGCGCTCGATTCCGAGCGCCCGTCAGCCGCGCCCGGATGCGGTCCAGCGCGCCAGATAGGGGGCGGTGCGGCCCTGCGTGCTCTTTGCAACGTCGCCTGGCGTTCCGCTGGCGACGATGCGCCCCCCTTCCCCGCCGGCCCCGGGCCCCATGTCGATCACCCAGTCGCAGCCCGCGACCAGGCGCATCTCGTGCTCGATCACGATCACGGTGTTGCCCGCATCCACGAGGCTGTTGAGCTGCGCGGTCAGCTTGTCGACGTCGGCGGGATGCAAGCCCGTGGTCGGCTCGTCCAGCACATAGAGCGCATCGCCGCGTTGCGCCCGCTGCAGTTCGGTGGCGAGCTTGATGCGCTGCGCCTCGCCGCCCGACAATTCCGTGGCGGGCTGCCCCAGCCGCAGGTAGCCCAGTCCGATGGACCTCAGCAATTGCAGCGGCCGCTCGATGGCAGCGTCGGCTTCGAAGAAGGCGTATGCCTCTTCCACCGTCATCCCCAGCACATCGGCGATGGTGCGCCCGCGCAGGCGCACGCTCAATGTCTGCGCGTTGAAGCGCGAGCCGTGGCAGGCCGGGCAAGGCGCGTACACGCTGGGCATGAACAGCAGTTCGACGCTGACGAAGCCCTCGCCCTCGCAGGTCGGGCATCGGCCCTTGGCCACGTTGAACGAAAACCGCCCGGCGTCGAAACGACGCGCCTTCGCGGCGCGGGTGGCGGCAAACAGCTTGCGCACATGGTCGAAGAGCCCGGTGTAGGTCGCCAGGTTGGAACGCGGCGTGCGGCCGATGGGTTTCTGGTCGACGCGCACCAGCCGCCGGATTCCCTCCATGCCCTGCACGATGCGTCCACCCGTGCGGCCCGCGACCGCCGGTTCGTCCCCCTGCTCTTCCTCGGCCGGCGGCGGCTCATGGCCCAGATGCGCGGCCACCAGTTCGACCAGCGCCTGGCTGACCAGGCTGGATTTGCCGGAGCCCGACACGCCGGTCACGGCGCTCAGCACACCGAGCGGGAATGCCGCCGCCACGCCCGACAGGTTGTTGCGCGTGACGCCCTCCAGCTTCAGCCATCCCTTCGGCGTGCGCGACGCCCGCGCGGGCGCCGACTGCGCCGAGAACAGGTAACGGGCCGTGTGCGATTGCGCCACGTGGCGAAGGCCCTCGGGCGGCCCGCTGTAGAGCACGACGCCGCCCTCTTCTCCCGCGCCCGGCCCCACATCCACCAGCCAGTCGGCGCGCCGCATCAGGTCGAGGTCGTGCTCGACCACGAAGAGCGAATTGCCCGATCGCTTGAGCGTTTCGAGCGCGAGCACCAGCGCCTCGCCGTCCGCGGGATGCAGGCCGGCCGAGGGCTCGTCGAGCACATACACGACGCCGAAGAGGTTGGAGCGGATCTGCGTGGCCAGCCGAAGGCGCTGCAGTTCGCCGGGCGAGAGCGTCGGCGTGCTGCGGTCGAGCGACAGGTAGCCCAGCCCCAGCTCGAGCAGCGTGGTCACGCGCTCGAGCATCTCGTGGGCGATGCGCTGTGCGGCCATGCGCTTTTCCTGCGACTGGTTGGGCGTGCGCCGCACGTCGGGTGCGCCCGCATGGCTGCCCGCGCCCGCACCGGCCGTGCGAAGCGCGGCGCGCCGGACCGGCCCCGGAGCCGCGGCACCGGCGGCGTCGCCGAGTGCCACGGGCCGCAGCACATCCGCGAACCGATGCAGCGGCATGCGCGCGATCTCGCCGATGTCATGGCCCGCGAAGCGTACCGACAGGGCCTCCTGCTTGAGCCGCTTGCCATGGCACTGGGGGCAATCGCCACCCACCATGAAGCGCGCGACGCGGTTCTTCATCAACGCGCTGTGGGTGGTCGCGAAGGTGTGCAGCACATACTTTCGCGCCCCCATGAAGGTGCCCTGGTAGCTCGGCTCCATCTTGCTGCGCAGGGCGGCGCGCGTCTCGGCCGGCGTGAAGCCCGCATACACCGGCACCGTGGGCTGCACCTCGGTGAAGAGGATCCAGTCGCGCGTCTTTTTCGGCAGCTCGCGCCAGGGCTTGTCGACGTCGATGCCCATCGTCACCAGAATGTCGCGCAGGTTCTGCCCGTGCCACGCGGGCGGCCAGGCGGCGATCGCGCGTTCGCGGATGGTGAGCGTGTCGTCGGGCACCATCGACTGCTCGGTGACCTCGAAGACACGGCCCAGGCCGTGGCAGGTCGGGCAGGCGCCTTGCGGCGTGTTCGGGGAGAAATCTTCCGCGTACAGCATGGGTTGCCGCGCGGGGTAGTCGCCCGCCCGCGAATAGAGCATGCGCAGCAGGCTCGACAGCGTCGTGACGCTGCCCACTGACGAGCGGGCGCCCGGCGTGCCGCGCTGCTGCTGCAGGGCCACCGCCGGCGGCAGGCCGTCGATGGCATCGACCGCGGGCACGCCCACCTGGTCGATCAGCCGGCGCGCATACGGTGCGACCGATTCGAAATAGCGCCGCTGCGCTTCGGCATAGAGCGTGCCGAAGGCGAGCGATGACTTGCCCGAGCCCGAGATGCCGCTGAAGACCACCAGCGCGTCGCGCGGGATGTCGACATCCACGTTGCGCAGATTGTGTTCACGCGCGCCGCGCACGCGAACGAACCGGTCAGGGGCGAATTTTGGATCCGGCATGGTTGCGCTTCAGGGCAGGCTGCGCGCCTGGCCCGGATGCCGCTTTGCCGCGGTCTCGCAGTAGCTCAGGAACTCGTTGATCTCGGCGGCCTTGTCGAAGACCGCGTCCGCACCGAGCCGCAGGCAGGCGGTGCGGTTGCCAGGCGACGCCGCATTGGTCAATGCCACCACCGCGCCCCTTCGCGCGCATTGCGCCAGTGCGGAGAGCACGCCGAGCCCCGATCCCTGCGTGAGGAACAGATCCACCACCAGCAGGTGCCAGCCGCCTTCGTTCGCCTGGAGCCAGGCCACGGCTTCGGCTTCGGAACGCGCCGCGCCGATGACCTCCGCGCGCAGGAAACCCTCGATCACGACCTTGAGGCTTTCCTGAATGACAGGCTCGTCCTCCACCAGGAAAACGGCGAACTTCATGATCGCTGCTCCGCAAGATTCTGCTCGTCGATCGAGTGGCGCTCCTTGCAGGCGACAGAGTTGCGCGCACGTGCTGCAAGCCGCACGTAGAACTCCGCGACCTCGCGCAGGTCCTGCTCGTCCAGGTCTTCGATGCCGATCATGCGATTGCTCGCGACCTTGCTCGCTGCCAGCAGTTCGTTGAGCTTGAGATGCAGCGCGACGCTGTCCTTGTTCTGGCTCTGCTGAATGAGGAAGACCATCAGGAAGGTCACGATGGTCGTGCCCGTGTTGATCACCAGCTGCCAGTTCTCCGAAAAGTGGAACAGCGGGCCGACGAGTGCCCACAACAGCACCGCCAAGAGCGCCATGCAGAACGCCAGCGGCGTGCCCGCCCAGCGCGTCACCCGGCTGGCGAAGTGGTCGAAGGCGGACAGCACGCGCGACCGACGGGCATACGAAGCGCTGGCGGTGTCGGGCATCGAGCCGACGGGATCGTCGGCGGACTGCCAATCTGATGAGGTCATGTCGGGCATACGTTCGGGCTCCGGTCAACATGCGACAAAGCCGCCCGAAGGGCGGCTCGCTTTGCCGGCAAGGGAAGCGGGCAGGAAAAAGACGTCCCTCAGGCCATGACCGACATCTCGGCCATCAATTCCTCCTTGCGGGCGGCGAGTTCGTCGCGCATCGCCACCAGGTCGAGTTTGCGCGCCACCCTCGCTTTCGGGAAGAGTTCGTTGCGTTCTTCCTTCACATGGTGGTCGATGTACTCGCCCAGGACCTTGACCTTCGCGTCGAACATGTCGTCCACCTCGCCTGCTTCCTGGATCTGGGCGATCAGGTCTTTCGCACCCGCGTGCTCGACCTCCGCTTCATCCAGAAGATCCGTCTCCTTGATCGCCGCGCGAGCCGCGGGATAGAAGATTTCTTCCTCGATCTGCGCATGCACCGTGAGCTCCATGCAGATCTGCATTGCGAGGTCGCGGCGCTTGTCGCGCGCGGAAGCGGCTCTTGACTTGGTGAGCTCCTCATAGGCGGCGAACATCTTCTTGACGTTCCTGTGGTCTGCATCGAGCAGGGAGCATGCATCGGGTTGGGCGCGCTTGGTGGTCATCGGGGGTCTCCGTGGGTTGGTTCATCGAACGATCGCGATGCGTTGAAAGCAGGCTCGTAGGACCTCTTCCCGATCCGGAGTCGGTCTCGCCGAAACCGTGCGCAGCACCGCCGAGAGCGGCTTCGCCTTCGTCAGGCATTCGCAGACGGGCTCAGCCGGATCGGAATGGCCTTGGAAGCGGGCACCTTGCTGTGCTCGGCGTGGTGCGCCAGCGGCACGAGCGGATTGCATTCGGGGTAGTAGCCGCCCGCGCAACCCGCCGGGATGTCGCAGGGCGTGACGCGCAGCCCCCGGACGCTTCGCGCATGGCCGTCATCGACGGCCGTGTGCACGTCCACGCTGTCGCCTTCCGCGAAGCCGAGCCGCCGGATGTCGTCGTGGTTCATCAGCAGCACGCGGCGCGTGCCGTAGACGCCGCGGAAGCGGTCGTCCAGGCTGTAGATCGTGGTGTTGAACTGGTCGTCGCTGCGCAGCGTCATGAGCCGCAGCACCTCGGGACCGGTCTCGGGCGTGTCCGGATCGGCGCGCAGGTTGCCATAGCCCTTGAAGCAGGCCTTGCCGTTGGGTGTCTTCCACACGCGCTCCTTGGCGGGCAGCGGCCGCGGGAAGCCCCCTGGCGCCTTCAGGCGCTCATTGAAGTCGTGAAAGATCTCCGGGAAAGCCTGCGCGATGTGGTCGCGCACCAGGGCATAGTCTGCCACCCAGCCGTCCCACGGGACCTTCGGGTTCGGTGGCAGGCTGGCCTTGGCAATGCCGGCGACGATGGCGGGTTCCGACAGCAGCGTGGCCGCCGCCGGCTCCGCAACGCCCCGGGAAGCGTGCATCACGCCGGTCGAATCCTCCATCGCCACGGTCTGCTCGCCGCTTTCCTGGCGGTCGACCTCGATGCGGCCCCGGCAAGGCAGGAGGTACGACACCTTCCCATGCACCAGGTGGCTGCGGTTGAGCTTGGTGGCCACCTGCACGGTCAACTGCAGGTTGCGCCATGCCGGCTCCAGCCGGTCGGAATCGGGCACCGCGCGCACGAAGTTGCCGCCCAGCCCGATGAAGGCGCGAACCTGTCCCTTGAACACGCCCTCGCAGGTCTCCACCGTGTTCAGGCCCTTTTCGCGCGGCGGTTCGAAGCCGTACATCGTCGCCAGCCTGTCCAGGGGGGCCAGTTCCGGCTTCTCGGTGATGCCCACGGTCCTTTGCCCCTGCACGTTCGAATGGCCGCGCACGGGACAGATGCCGGCGCCCGGCCGACCGATGTGTCCGCCGAGCAGCAGCAGGTTGGAAACCATCTGCACGTTCTCCACGCCCTTGCGGTGCTGCGTGAGGCCCATGCCGTAGATGCCGATCACCGCCTTCGCGCCGGCGAAGGTGGCGGCCGCGGCTTCGAGCGCTTCGCGCGACAGCCCGGACTCCGACTCGATGTCGTCCCAGCCTGCTTCGCGCAGGAAGGCCGCGAAGGTGTCGAAGCCGTCGGTGTGCTCGGCGATGAACGCCGCGTCCAGCACGCGCGCCCGGCCCGACGCCAGGGCGTCGTCGTCGGCCGCGACCAGCGCCTTGCACATGCCGGTGAGCGCGGCGAGATCGCCGCCGTTCTTCACCTGCAGGTACTGGGTGCTGATCTGGGTGTTCGCCGGCGTGAGCATCTCGGTGGGCGACTGCGGGTTCACGAACTCCACGAGCCCTCGCTCGCGCAGCGGATTGAACGTGACGATCGGCACGCCACGCTTGCGCGCGTCCTGCAGCTGGTGGAGCATGCGCGGACTGCTCACGCCCGTGTTGTGGCCGAAGATGAAGATCGCATCGCACAGCTCGAAGTCGTCCAGCCGGACCGTGCCCACGGGCACGCCGATGGTCGCGGGCAAGGCCACCGAGGTACTTTCATGGCACATGTTCGAGCTGTCGGGCAGGTTGTTGTTGCCGTACAGGCGTGCGAGTAACTGATACATGTAGCTGGCCTCCAGCGAGGCCCGGCCCGAGGCATAGAAAACCACCGATGCGGGATCCTGTGCATGCAGGGCACGCATCTCGGCGCCGATGCCTTCGAAGGCCTCCTGCCAGCCGATCTCCAGGTACCGGTCGGAATCGGCATCCCATTTCATCGGCACCGTCAGGCGGCCCTGCGCTTCCAGGTCGTGATCGCTCCATGCCAGCAGGCTGCTCACCGTGTGCTCGAGGAAGAACGATGCGGGCGCACGCTTGGCGGTGAGCTCCCACGCCGTGGCCTTGGCACCGTTCTCGCAGAATTCCGCCGGACGCGGATGCTCGGGCTTGGCCCACGCGCAACTCACGCAGGCGAACCCGCCGGGCTTATTCTGCTTCCAGAGCGCTTCCGCGCCGACGATGGGAATTCGCTCGCGCAGCAGGTAGGTGCTCACGGCCTTCAGGGAACCCCAGCCGCCCGCTGAGTGGGTATAGGGTTCGAATCGCGTGCTGTCTGTCACTGACGGTTCCAAGAAGAACAAGAGTGCCGCAACCGTATACCGTTGCCGGCTGCTGCCTGTAGGCCGCCGCCGAGCGCGCCTGTGCGTCTACAGGGGGTGTCGGCCAGCCCGCAGGTCCGCGCTGCAAGCGTTGTCACCGCCCGGGAGGATGCCTTGTCCCACGCACGTGCAACCGGCGCGGGATGAAGATCCGCTATTTCTTCCCTGGGGGAGCGCCACGATGAAGATCGCCACTTTCAACGTCAACGGCATCGGAAGCCGCCTGGAACGCCTTCTGGAGTGGCTGGCGCAATCCCGGCCCGACGTCGCCTGCCTGCAGGAGCTCAAGTCGCCGGACGAGAAGCTGCCGCTGGAGGCGATCCGCAGCGCAGGCTACGGCGTGGTCGCCCATGGGCAGCGTGCGTGGAACGGCGTGGCCATCCTCGCGCGCGGATGCGAGCCGATCGAAACGGGACGCGGCCTGCCGGGCATGGACGACGATCCGCAGAGCCGCTATGTCGAAGCGGTGGTCCACGGCGTGGTGGTGGGCTGCCTCTACCTGCCCAATGGCAACCCGCAGCCCGGGCCGAAGTTCGACTACAAGCTGCAGTGGTTCGAGGCGTTCAACCGGCATGCGAAGAAGCTCTTCTCCAGCGGCATGCCCGTCGTGCTGGCGGGCGACTACAACGTGGTGCCCACCGATGCCGACATCTACAACCCCGCGTCCTGGCGCGAGGACGCGCTGCTGCAGCCGGAGAGCCGGCTGGCTTTCGCGCGGCTGATGAAGCAGGGATGGACGGACGCCATCCGCGCCTGCCACCCCGACCGCGTGCCCTACACGTTCTGGACGTACTGGCGCAACCGCTACCCAAGGGATGCCGGTCTGCGCATCGACCACCTGCTGCTGAACGCGGAACTGGCGCCCATGCTGCGCGCGGCCGGGGTCGACCGCGACGTGCGGGGACGTCCCGGCGCGAGCGACCACGCGCCCGCCTGGATCGAGCTCGACCTGCCTGCGGCCTGACCGCCGGCCGAGGGCGCTGCACCCCGGGGTGCTGAAGGAAATGGCTGACGCCGCCGCCGGCTTGCGCGTGTTAAGAAATCAGTCCCCGCATCCGACGCGCGTCGTGCGCGTCGCGACAACTGTTTACACACCTCTTCCCCACGAGGACGCACATGCCAATCACCATCAACGGGTCGACAGCCGAGCTGCCCGACGACCCACGGGTCTCGCTGCTGGATTTCCTGCGCGAGCACCAACATCTGTTCGGCGCCAAGAAGGGCTGCGACCAGGGTGCCTGCGGCGCCTGCACCGTGCTCGTCGACGGCGAACGCGTGCTGTCATGCCTGACGCTGGCGGTGCAGTGCCAGGGCAAGTCCGTCACCACCATCGAGGGCCTCGCGCCGGACTCAGGCATGCATCCGTTGCAGGAGGCCTTCGTCGCGCATGACGGCTTCCAGTGCGGCTACTGCACGCCCGGGCAGATCTGTTCGGCCGTGGGCATGGTGCAGGAACTCCGCCGCGGCGTTCCCAGCCACGTGACCGCCGATCTGCGCACGCCGGCCATTGCGCTCACCCACGACGAACTGCGTGAACGCATGAGCGGCAACCTCTGCCGCTGTGGCGCGTACAACGGCATCGCCGCGGCGATCGCCGAAGAATTCGAGAGGGCGCCCACATGACTCCCTTCACCTATGGCAGGGCGCAGAACGTGGACGATGCGCTCGAGCTCGGCGCCCGGCCCGGCGCCAAGTACCTCGGCGGCGGCACGAACCTGGTCGACCTGATGCGCGAGACCATCGAGCGCCCCGTCGCGCTGGTCGATGTGACGCAGCTCGATCACGAGATCGAAGAGCGCGCCGACGGCAGCCTGCTGATCGGCGCGGCCACCCGCAACACCGCCCTCGCCTCGCACCCGGCGGTGCGAGCGCGCTACCCGGTGCTGGCACGGGCCATCACCGCCGGCGCATCCGCGCAGATCCGCAACATGGCGACGGTGGGCGGCAACATGCTGCAGCGCACGCGCTGCGCGTACTTCTACGACGACGACGGCGGCTCGCGCTGCAACAAGCGCCATCCCGGGCAGGGGTGCGACGCGGCCGAGGGCATCAACCGCTATCACGCCATCCTGGGAGCCTCGCCGAGCTGCGTCGCCACGCATCCGTCCGACATGTGCGTGGCGCTCGCAGCGCTGGGTGCCGTGGTGCACCTGCGCAACGCCGAAGGCGAACGCGCGCTGCCATTCACCGACCTGCATCGCCTGCCCGGCGATCAGCCCGAGCTCGAAACGCAGCTCAGGCCCGGTGAACTCATCACCGCCGTGGAGCTGCCCGCGCTGGCCTTCGGCGCGCGCTCGACCTACCGCAAGGTGCGCGACCGCGCCAGCTATGCCTTTGCGCTGGTGTCGGTGGCGGCAGCCCTGGAACTGGACGGCGACACCGTCAAGGACGTGCGCATCGCCCTCGGCGGTGTCGCGCACAAACCCTGGCGCGCCTGGAAGGCGGAAGACGCGCTGCGCGGGCAGCCAGCGACCGCCGAGGCATTCCGAGCCGCCGCGCAGGCGGAACTCGCCCAGGCGCAGCCCCTGCGCCACAACGGATTCAAGGTCGAACTCGCCCGGCGAACGATCGCGGCAGTGCTTGCCGAACTCAAGGAGATGAAAGCATGAGCATCATCCAGGAGACCGTCCAGGCGGTCATGAAGAAAGCCATCGAGGCCGCGCCCGACGCGTGGATGCCCGGCGGCACGCCGGACCCGCTGATCGCGCGCGCGCAAGGCCTTGTCGGTGCGCCGGTCTCGCGCCTGGACGGGCCGCTCAAGGTGCAGGGACAGGCGCGGTTCGCGGCCGAGTTCCCTCTGGAAGGGATGCTCTACGCCGCGCTGGTCTACAGCACGGTCGCGCGCGGGCGCATTGCCACGCTCGACACGGCCGCCGCCGAGGCGTCGCCCGGCGTGGAGCTCGTCATGAGCCACGGAAACGCACCGCGCATGAAGCCCATGCCGCTGTTCATGTCCAAGGACAAGGCCGCCGGCGGCGACGACCTGCCCATCCTGCAGGACGATCAGGTCCACTGGAACGGCCAGCCCATCGCCGTCGTGCTCGCCCGGACGCAGGAGCAAGCCGATCACGCCGCGTCGCTGGTGCACGTGGTCTATGACCGCGAGCCGGCCACGACCGCGTTCGCGGCTGCGAAGGCCAAGGGGACGAAGCCCGGCACCTTCCAGGGCGAGCCGCTGAAGATGGAGATCGGCGACGCCGAGGCGGCGCTGGCTGCCGCCGCGCACCGGGTCGACGTCACGTATGCCACGCCGCGCCACAACCACAACGCCATCGAGCTGCACGCGGCGACCGTCGCCTGGAAGGGCGACGAACTGTTCATCCATGACGCGTCGCAGGCCGTGGCGCACATGGCGTGGTCCATGGCGGAGATCTTCGGGATCGACGAGAAGCAGGTGCACGTGACCTCGCAGTTCGTGGGCGGCGGCTTCGGCGGCAAGACCCTCTGGCGCCACCAGGTGCTGGCGGCGGCGGCTTCCAAGCTCGCCGGGCGGCCGGTGCGCATCATGCTATCGCGCGAAGGGGTCTATCGCGTCGTGGGCGGGCGAACCAACACCGAGCAGCGCGTGGCCATCGGCGCACAGGCGGACGGACGCTTCGACGCGCTGATCCACACCGGCGTCGTGACCATGACCGAGCACAACAACATGCCGGAGCCGTTCGTGCTGCCGGCACGCTCGGCCTACGCGGCGGGCAGCTTCAAGCTCGACGTCGAGGTGGCGACGCTCGACATGCTGGCCAACACCTTCATGCGCGCGCCCGGCGAGGCGGTGGGCACCTTCGCGCTGGAAAGCGCCATCGACGAGCTGGCCCACGCCATGAAGATGGACCCGATCGAGCTGCGCATCCGCAACGAGCCCGAGAAGGATCCGACCACGGGCGTGCCCTTCTCGTCCCGGCACATCGTCGAGGCGTACCGCGCGGGCGCGCAGCGCTTCGGCTGGAACCGGCGCAACGCGACGCCGGCGGCACGCCGCGACGGCGAGTGGCTGATCGGCATGGGCTGCGCCACCGCCACGTATCCGTACTACCGGATGCCGGGCGGCGCGGCCCGCATCACGCTCTCGCGCGACGGCCACGCGACGGTGGAGATCGCCGCGCATGAAATGGGCATGGGCACCGCCACGGCGCAGACGCAGGTCACCGCCGAGCGGCTCGGGCTGTCCATGGATCAGGTCCGGTTCTGCCACGGCGACTCGGCCTTCCCCGGGGTGGTGCTTGCGGGCGGTTCGCAGCAGACCGCGTCGATCGGCAGCGCCGTCATGGCGGCGCAGCACGAACTGTTCGCCGCACTGCTGAAGCTCTGCGGCAAGGAATCGCCCCTGCACGGCCTGCAGCCGGACGAGGTCATCGGGCGCGATGGGGGCCTGGCAAAAGCCGACGACCCTGCCCGGTTCGAGCGCTATGCGGCCATCCTGGCGCGCGCCGGCCGCGACACGCTGGCGGTCGAGGCCGACGCGCCCAGGCCGCTGGAGGTGCAGCACTGGTCGATGCATTCGCACGGTGCCATGTTCTGCGAAGTGCGGGTGAACGAGGTGACGGGCGAGACGCGCGTGTCCCGCTTCCTGGGCTCGTTCGACTGCGGCCGCATCGTCAACGCCAAGACCGCGGCCAGCCAGTTCCGCGGCGGCATCGTCATGGGCCTGGGACTCGCGCTGATGGAAGAGACCCAGTTCGACGAACGCAACGGCCGCATCATGAATCCCAGCCTCAGCGACTACCACGTGCCGGTGCACATGGACGTGCCGCAGATCGATGTGATGTGGACCGACATCCCTGACCCGCACTCGCCCATGGGCGCGCGCGGCGTCGGCGAGATCGGCATCACCGGGGTCGGCGCCGCCGTGGCCAACGCGGTGTTCAACGCGTGCGGCAAGCGTGTCCGCACCCTGCCCATCACCCTGGACAAGCTGATGGGCTGAGGGTGCCAGCCCGCCCCGCCGAGAAGCCCCGCTCATGACCGCGGCGACCTGGGACCTGCTGGTCGGCGCCTTGCTGATCCTGATGGCGCTGTCCGGCACCTTGCTCAAGACGCTGCCCATCAGCGCGGCCGCGCTCTACATGGGCCTGGGCTTTGCGGTGGGGCCCGGCGGCTTCGACCTTTTGAAGCTGGGCATCAAGGCGGATGCGGCGCTGATCGAAACCATCACCGAAGTCGCGGTGCTGGTTTCGCTCTTCGCAGTCGGCCTTCGGCTGCGCATCCGCCTGCGGTTGTCGAGCTGGGTCCAGCCGGTCCTGCTCGCCAGCGTGGGCATGGTCGTCACGATCATGCTGATGACGCTCGCTGGGCTGGCACTGAAGCTGTCGCTGGGCGCCGCGCTGCTGCTCGCGGCCATCCTGGCTCCCACGGACCCGGTGCTGGCGTCCGACGTGCAGGTCAGGCATGAGAACGACCGGGACGACCTGCGATTCGGGCTCACCGCCGAAGGCGGCCTGAACGACGGCGCGGCCTTTCCGTTCGTGATGCTCGCGCTGGGGCTGAGCGGCGCGCACGACCTGGGAACCGCGGGGCTGCGCTGGCTCGGGCTGGATGTCCTGTGGGCGATCGGCGGGGGCCTGGCGCTGGGATGGACCTGCGGCGCCGCGTTCACCCGGCTCGTGCTGTTCCTCCAGACGGAAAAAAAGCAGGCGCTCGGCATGGAGAGCTTTCTTGCGCTGGGCCTCATCGCGCTGACCTACGGCATCGCCCTGCACGCCGCGGTCTACGGCTTCCTGGCCGTCTTCGTTGCCGGCCTGAGCATGCGCAATGTCGAGCGCCAGGTGGAAAGCGAGGCCGCGCTTGCCAGCCGGTCGAAGGCGCGTCCCCAGGCGAAGGTGGACGCCGTCGCGCAGGCCAGGACGGCGGACGACATGACGCGCGACGTGCTCGAGTTCGCCAAGGAACTGGAGAAATTCGTGGAGCTCGCGGCCATGCTGGTGATCGGATGCCTGCTGCGGGTCGAGATGCTGACGGCGAGGAACGTGCTGATTGCCGGTGTGCTGATCGCGGTGGCCCGCCCGGTCGCCATCTACATCTCCACGGCCAAAGGCAGCTGGACGGCGTCGCAGCGACGGCTGGGCGCATGGTTCGGCATCCGCGGGGTGGGCTCCATCTATTACCTCGCCTATGCGTCGACGCACGGCGCACGCCCGTCGGAAATCGGCGCCATCGGCGAAGCCGTGCTGGTCACCGTGGCCGTGTCCGTGATCGTGCACGGCATATCGGCCACGCCGCTCATGAACCTCTATCAGGCGGCGACGCAACGCAGAGGCTGAGACGGCGACGTGCGGCACGCCATCTCGGCACCCCATCTCGGCATGTCTTCCGACAGAACTTGCGCGGGAGCGGATCTAAATTCTTCGCCGTTGCGTCGCCGTGCCTTGCGCCCGGACGAGCACGCCAGGACAGACGCAGGCCCGACCACAGACACATCCATGATTTCCGCCTATTTCCCGCCGCCCCCGACACGACCCGCGCTTCGCGCACACCGCGACAACGCCGCACCGCGCGCGGCCGCCGCTACCGACGCGGCGTGCGCCGGTTCATTCAGCGAGTCGGAGCGCCACCCCGGCGGGTGGGAGTTCCGCTACCAGCTGGTGCCGTCGCTCGAGAAATTCACGGGCTCGGCGCAGATCCACTGCCAGGGCCAGTCGCATGGCGAACTCGCCATCTTCGAGCCCCAGGCCAACGCGCTCGCCTCGATGGACCTGCTGCGCGAGCAATGCCTGGCCTGGATCGAGGCTCGCGCAGCGGGCGCCGCCGACCGCTAGGCGCGGGGCGCTACGCCGGGGCGCCATCGAAGGCGCCGTGCGCGCGCCACGCCGGCGGTGACGCCTGTTCGATCCAGCCCGCCAGCTTGCCAGGCGGCATCGGCCGGGCGATGAGAAAGCCCTGCAGCTCGTCGCAACGCGCGGCGCGCAGGCTGTCCGCTTCCTCGCGCCGCTCCACGCCCTCGGCCACGACGCGCAGTCCCAGGGCATGGCCCAGGCCGATGATCGCTCGCGCGATGGCCATGTCGGTGGGGTCGCCCAGCATCCTGTGGATGAAGGAGCGGTCGATCTTCAGCTTGTCGATGGGAAAGCGGTTGAGGTAGTTCAGGCTCGAATAGCCGGTGCCGAAGTCGTCGATCGACAGCATCACGCCGAGCGACTTCAGCCCCTGCAGCTGCGACAGGGACTGCTCGGCCGCGTCCATCAGCGTCGACTCGGTGAGCTCCAGCTCCAGATCGCCCGGCGACACGCCGTGCAGCGCGATGGCGCCGCGCAGCACCTCCAGCAAGCCGCCGTCGCGCAACTGCAGCGCCGACATGTTGATCGCCACCCGGATCGCGCCCAGCCCCTCGCGGCGCCAGGCGGCGTGCTGCGCGCAGGCCTGCTCGATCACCCACGCGCCGATGGCCACGATCTGCCCCGACTCCTCGGCGATCGGGATGAACTGCGCGGGGGGCACCTGTCCCAGTTCCGCGCTCTGCCAGCGCAGCAGCGCCTCCACGCAGATCAGCGCGCCAGCGTGCGCATCGATGCGCGGCTGGTAGTGCAGGCTCAGTTCGCCGCGCTCGATCGCATGGCGCAGGCTGGACTCCAGCTGCAGCCGTTGCTGGGCGCGCTCGTTCATCTCGGGGGTGAAGAAGCGCGCGGTGTCGCGCCCGCTCGCCTTGCTCTGGTACATGGCGACGTCGGCATGGCGCATGAGCGCGTCGATGTCCTGCGCGTCGTCGGGGTACACCGCGATGCCCACGCTGCACGACACATGGATCTCGGCGCCGTCGATGTCATGGGGCTGGCGGATCAGCGCGATGAGCCGGCGCTCGACCAGCGACAGGATCTCCTGGCCGTCGGCCACGTCGTTCAGCACCACGACGAACTCGTCGCCGCCCAGGCGGCTCACCGTGTCGCCGGGCCGCACGGCCTGGCTCATGCGCGCGGCAACCGAGCGCAGCAGCGCGTCGCCCACGTGGTGGCCCAGCGAGTCGTTGATGTTCTTGAAGCGGTCCAGGTCGATGAACAGCACCCCCACGCGCTGCCCCTTGCGCCGGGCCTGCTGCAGCGCCAGCCCCAGGCGCTCGATGCACAGCGACCGGTTGGGCAGCTCGGTCAGCACGTCGTGATGGGCCAGGAAGCGGATGCGCGCCTCGCTGCGCTTGCGGTCGCTCACATCGATGGACGTGAAGATGTAATGCGAGATGCGATCCGGTCCGTCGCGCACCACGCTGGCGACCAGCCAGGCGGGGTAGCTGTCGCCGTTGCGCCGGCGCACGCTGACCTCGCCCTGCCAGGTGCCGCGCTGGTCGAGCACCGGCCACAGGTCGGCGAAATGCGCAGTGTCGTCGCGCATGAGCTGTTCGGGCGGCTCGCCCACCAGATCGCTCAGGTCGTGGCCGGTGAGGCGGCACAGCGCCCGGTTCGCCGTGAGGATGCGATGCTGCCCGTCGATGATCAGGATGCCCTCGGACGAGGCCTCGAATACCTTGGCCCAGAGCATCAGCCGCTGCTCCATCAGTTTGAGGTGGTTGATGGGCGTGAAGGCGGTGAGCAGCGCGTCCTGCCCCTGGTAGACCAGCCGCCGCGCCGACAGCACCGCCCACGACGGCTCGGCGCCCCCGAGCCAGCGCACCTCGAATTCGTCGACGGCGCCGCGGTCGGCCAGCTGCTGGAAGAAGCGCGAGCGCACGCCGGGCGCCAAGCCCAGCGCCCACGGGTCGCGCGTGCCCCCGCCAAGCCACGCCAGCGCGCTGGGGTTGGCGTTGAGCACTTCGTGGTTCGGAATGGCCGTGACCATCAGCGGGATCGGAATGGCCGCGACCAGGTCGCGCTGCGCTTCGGCCGCGCGGGCGCTGGCCGCGAGCTCCTGCTGCGCCTGCCGCTGACGGTCGAGCTGCGCGAGCATGTCGTTGAAGCCCAGCACCAGCAGGCCGATCTCGTCGCCGCTGTCCCAGTGCGCGCGCAGGCTGTGGTCGCCGGTGCGGCGCACGGTGTCGACCACGCCGGACAGCCGGCGCAGCGGCAGCGAGATCTGGCGCGCGACGTAGAACACCGCCGTGAGGATCATCAGCAGCAGGAACAGTGCCGTGCCCAGGTGCATCCACATGCGTGCGAAGAAGCCGTGCTCGCGCGAGGTGAGCATGGCGTCGAGCTCGCCGATGGCGCCCGACCACGCGCCGTCGAGTTCGGCAAACAGCGTCTGCTGGGCCGCGTCGAACGCCGCGAGACCGCGGTGGCTCGCCCCGGCGTCGGTGCTGTCGCTCGATTCCAGCACGCTGCGCGAAGCACGCCTGAACCCCTCGATGCTGGCCAGCAGGCGCGCACGCGACGGGTCGAGCCGCGACTGCAACGGCCCCTTGGCGGCGGCGAAAGCCTCCGCATAGTCGCTGCGGATGCTGGCCGCGATGGCGTCGATGCGCCCTTCGAGGATGAAGTACTGCGTCCGCGCCTCGGTCGCGGCGAGCCCGCTGGCACCAGGGGCGTGCAGCCGCGCGGCCATGTCGGCGCCGAGTTCGAGCAACTCCGGAAAGCGCAGCAGCACCAGCGACATCGTGTAGTAGCTGTCGAGGTCCGGGTCGAGGATCAGGTTCGACTGGTTGCCGATGCGCGTCACCAGTGCGCGCCCCTGCTCGAGCGCCGCGCGCCTGGCCGTCTCGCGCCCGGCGGGGCCGGCCTGGGCGGCGGACGCCAGCGCCTCGCGGAACCGCTGGCTGACCTCGGCGCTCTGCAAGCCCTCGCCGTACTGCTGCTCGAGCCGCTCGAGCGCCAGCGGCGGCGCTGGCTCGGCGCCGTGCCAGCCGGCGGCGGCCAGCAGCGACGGGCGCATGCGGTCGATGTAGGCCGCGCCCGCCATCTCCTTGCGGCCGAAATCGATCGCGATGAACTTCTCGTTGATGAGGATGCCGCTGATGAAGATGACCGCGCTCAGGTCGAGCAGGTAGATGACCAGCAGCTTGCGGCCAACGCTGAGCCGGCTGAGGCGACGCGTAATGAAATGCACCATATCCCTCCAGGGTCTGGTGCATGTATGCAATCTTTAGGCCTCGTTGGCGCCGAGCGGCCAAGGATCACTGGGCACAAGCACCGCCGCGCCGGCGCATCGGTTCCGCATTCGCTTGATCTGTGTCAAACGCCGCACGGATCGCGGCTGCGCGAGAGGCCGTGCACGCGATAGGCTGTGTGGGCCCGTCAATCAATCGAACTCAAACCATGAAGCTACTCGTCGCGGTCGACGGATCCAAGAACTCGCTTCGCGCGGTGAAATACGCGGCCAAGCTTGCGCACCTGCTGCGCACCAGTTCGAACAAGATCAC
Organism: Variovorax sp. MPBD4-3; assembly: GCF_058809745.1. Classification (NCBI taxonomy): domain Bacteria; kingdom Pseudomonadati; phylum Pseudomonadota; class Betaproteobacteria; order Burkholderiales; family Comamonadaceae; genus Variovorax; species Variovorax sp. MPBD4-3. The sequence continues at coordinate 18,313 of NZ_JBXASW010000002.1, read as the reverse complement.
GCTGGTCAGCGTGCATGACGACACCGGCCTGCGCCATGCCAGGGCTTTCGTCGGGAAGGCGGAAGTCGCGGACTATCTGCGCGAACTCAGCGAAAAGGAACTCAGGCCTGCCCGCAAGCTGCTGAAGGACGACGGCATCGGCTACGACATGGAGATCCGCACCGGCCACGTGGCCCAGGAGATCATCGACTGCGCGACCGCCGGCGGCTTCGACATGATCGTGCTGGGCTCGAAGGGCCGTGGCGCGCTGGCGGATCTGCTGCTTGGCTCCGTGGCGCAGCGCGTGCTCGCGAACGCAAAGCAGCCCGTCGTGATCGTGAAGTGACGGCGGCCTGCTCCACATGACCCGGGACAGGTCGACTCGTCGCTTTTTTTTCGGCCAGGGACTCAGGTCTGCACGAATCTCCACCGGGTCGTTCCCACGGCATCCGCAATGTCTTCGTCGTGCGTCACCAGCATCAACGCGGCGCCGCGCTCGTCCAGCGCATCGAGGAGCACGTCCATGGCCTCCTGCTGCGACAAAGGATCCAGCCGTGAGGTCGGTTCATCGGCAAACACCAGGGCGGGCCGCACCGTGAGTACGCGTGCAAGCGCGACGCGCTGCAGTTCGCCGCCGGACACCTCCGCGGGCCGACGCCCCAGCAAATCCGCGGGTACGCCCAGCCGTTCGAGCTGCTGCAGCACACCCGGCCAGGCGCAGCGATGGCGCGCGGCCACATCCCGCAGCGAACTCTCCAGGCTGACGCTGGGCGCGAAAGACCCGACCGGGTCCTGGTAGAGCTTCTGGAAGGCGGTCGAGGACAGGCCTTCGGCACGCCGCACCACGCCCCGATCGGCCGGCAGCAGGCCCAGCAGCACATTGCCCAGCGTGCTCTTTCCCGTGCCGCTGGGGCCCTGCAACACGTAGCGGTCGCCGGCACGGATCTGCAGATCGAGCCCGTCGAACAGCGGCTTGCCGCCAAAGCCCTTCGACAGGCCATGCGCGCTCAGCACCGGTGCACCTGTTGCGACCGTCGCCCTCCGTGGCCAATGGGCCGGCTCGGCCGCAACGAGCCGCCGCGTGTACGCATGCCGCGGGCTCGCGAGGACAGCTTGGGCGTCGCCCTGTTCGACCACTTCGCCCGCGCGCAGCACGATCAGCTGTCCGCCCAGCGCCCGCGCAACGCGCAGGTCATGCGTGATGACCACGACGCAGCCGCCGCTGCGCTGCACCGACTGAAGCATCGCCACAGTATGGTCGCGCCAATGCGCATCCAGACCCTTGGTGGGTTCGTCCGCCAGGAGTACGCGTGCGCCGCCTGCACAGGCGACGGTTGCGGCGGCGCGCTGCGCCATGCCGCCGGACAACTCCCACGCATAGCGCCGCGCCGAGGCGGCCAGACCCGCGGCATCGAGGTCTCTCGCGGCCGCCGCCTCGGCCTCCTCGAAGGCGGCGCCACGAACCAGTTCGTGCGTTTCGGACAACTGGGGCGCGATGCGCATCAGCGGATCCAGCGCCAGAGCGGGCTCCTGTGGCAGCAATGCGAGCGTGCGTCCCCAAAGCGACCGACGCGCCCTGGCCTCCTCGGCACGACTTTCGACGCCGTCCAGCGAGACCCTGCCTCCAGCGCGCAACGCCGCGGGAAGGTTCCCCATCACGGCCTGAGCCAGCAGCGATTTGCCGGCACCGCTTTCACCGAGCAGCGTGAGCACTTCGCCGGGGCGCAGACTGAAGGACACGTCGCGCAGCAGCGGCCTGGCGCCGGCGTGCACACCAAGATTCTCGACAGCGAGCAGGACGGACGAAGTGGTCATGCCGGTTCCCCCTCCGAAACGAGCAGCATCATCCCGAGCACCAGCAGCATCAACAGCGCCACCGGCGCCGCGATGAGCCATGGCGCTTCCTCGTAGTGGGGAAGGAATTCAATCATCATCAGTCCCAGTTCAGGCGTCGGTGGCTGCAGCCCCACGCCGATGAAGCCCAACGCGGCCAGCGCCAGCACGGCCTGCGCGGCGCTGAAGGCCAGCAAGGTGCCCAACACCGGTGCGAGTGCCGGCAGCAGATGCCTGCGCAGGACATAGCCCGGCCCGAAGCCCAACAGGCGCGAAGCCTGCACCGCATCACCCGCGAGCACCGGCCGGCTCGCCGCGCGAGCGACGCGAAAGTACTCGACCCACAGCGACAGCGAGAGGCCGATGTAGAGCGCCCAGTAGCGTCCCGGCGCCAGTGCGGCGAACAGCAGCACCAGCAGCAGGCCTGGCACCGAGAGCACCGCATCGGCCAGCATGACCAGCCCGCGTTCGATGCGCCCGCCGCGCCAACTGGCAACAACGCCCAGCAGCACGCCGGGAATGGCCGCGGTCACTGCGGCCAGCAATGCGAGACCGAGCGAGAGCCGGGCCGCGTGTGCCAGGCGCGCAAGCACGCTGCGGCCCAGCACGTCGGTGCCCAGCCAGTGGGCCGCGCCCGGCGGCAGCAGCGTGTCGGCGAGCGTCTGGCGGGCCGGGTCGATGCCGATCACGGCCGGCCCGAACAACGAAAACACCGCCACCGATGCGAGGATGCAGAGGCCCGTGCGACGGCGCGTCGCCGCGCGCCGCGACCTCCGCCCGGTGAGCGCGGATGCGTCGAGCAGACTGCCGTTCATGCCGCCTCCCCCCTGCGCCGGCGCGGATCAAGCGCGAGGCAACCCGCATCCACCAGCAGGTTGAACACCACGAACAGCAGGCCCATGCACAGCGCAGCCCCCTGGATCATCGGCACGTCGCGACCGAACACCGCATGCACCAGTGCATGACCGATCCCGGGCCAGGCGAACAAGGTCTCGACCACGACGGCGCCTTCGACCAGGAACACCGCGTGCACACCGAGATAGGCCACCACCGGCGCCGCGGCCTGGCGCAGGCCGTGGCGCACCAGCGCCTGCCGGTCCGACAGCCCCTTGGTGCGGGCGAACTCGAAGGATGGAGAAGCGGCCGCTTCGCGCATCGCGGCCCGGGTCACGCGCGCCAGCCCCGCGGCCAGGCCCAGGCCCAACGTGAGCGCAGGCAGGAGCACGCTGCCCACGTGGTGGTCGCCCGCCACCGGCAACGCCCCGAGCCGCACCGCGACCAGCACCATCAGCAACACGGCGAGCAGGAAGGGCGGCACCGCGCGCAGCACCACCGCCAGCGCCAGCGTGAGCCGGTCGATCCAGCCGCCCGCATGCAGTCCGGACCAGGTGCCCAGCGGCAAGCCGACGACGACCGCGATGACCAAGGAAGCGACCGCCAGGTCGATGGTGGCGCCCAGTTGATGCACCACTTCACTCCAGACCGAATTGCCGGTGACCAGCGAAGTGCCGAAATCGAGGCGTGCGATTTCTCCCCACCACTGCAGCAGCGCGAGCCACAAGGGCCGGTCGAGCCCGAGCTCGATGCGCACGGCATCGGCCGCCGCGTTGCTCACGAGGTCGTAGCCGTAGCGTCCCGCCGCGATGCGGGTGGCCATGTCGCCCGGCAGCGAACGTGCCATGAAGAAGCACACCGTGCCCACCAGCAGGCCCAGCGCGACGATCTGGATGGCACGGCGCAGCAGGATGCCCGTCCAGGCTGTGCGTTTCCCGCTCATGCGCTCCACCTCATCGCGCTGAGCCGATAGGAACGCTCCAGCGGATCGAGGCTGACGCCGGTGACACGCCCGCTGACCGCGACCTGCTGGCGATACCAGGTGACGGGGATCACCGGCAACTCGGCTTGGAGCACCGCCGTGACCCGAGCACGCAGCGCGGCCGCGCGCTCTGCCGACGACGTGCCGCGCGACAGCTCGGACAGCGCCTGGACCAGCGCATCGCTGCGCCAGCCCATCGCGCCCCAGTCACCGCCAGCGGCGGTGAAATCCTGCAGCAGCGTCCCTGTCGGGTCGGGCACGGTGCAGTAGTTGCGCGCGGCCAGGCCCAATTGCAGGCTGCCGTCGCGGTGGCCCAGCGGAATGTCGCCCGAATTGCCGACATTGACCTGGACCGCGATGCCAGCCTGGCGCCACTGCTCCTGCAGCGCCGAAGCGATGACAGGAAGCTCGGGTCGGTCGGGAAAGGTTCGCAGCGACAGTTGCAACGGCCGGCCCGAAGCGTCGCGCAGTCCGTCGGCCGCCCGGCGCCAGCCGGCCTCGGCCAGAAGTCTCGCGGCGGAGCCCGGGTCATGAATCAGCGGCGGCAGCGTGGGGTCGTGCCACGCCTTGAGCGTGGGCGGAAAGAGCTGCGTTGCCGAGAGCTCCGGGTCGCGCAGCAATGCCTTGGCAATCCCGGCCCGATCGATGCACAGGCTCAGCGCCTGACGCACACGTCGATCCTTCAACGCCAGGAGGCCCGCGTTGACCTTGAGGATTGCGGTGCGCGGCAGGGTGACCGTATCGACGCGCACCCGGCCACGCTTGCGCAGGCGCACGAGGCTGGCCGGGTCGAGGCCATAGGCGAGGTCGGCCTGCCCACCCTCGGCCATCAGCGCGCGGGTTTCGGAGCGACCGACCGTCAGGTAGCGCACGCGCTCCACGGCAGGCCTGGCGCCGTCATAGCCTTCGAACACGGCCGCCTCCACTTGCTGCGGGGGTGCGAGCGACACCACGCGGTAGGGGCCGCTGCCGAGGACGGCCTTGACCTCACCGCCGGAGCCGTAGCTCGCGGGCGCGAGCACCATCGTGCTGCTGTGTGCCAGCAGCGCCGGCAATCCGCCATGAGGCGATGCGAGCCTGACCACGACGACGCCGGAGCCATCGGCCTCGAGGGATCTGATCGGCGCCAGGCTCAGCAGCGCCGGCGCCACACGCGCCGCCTGCAGGCAGCGCACGACCGCGGCCGCCGTGACCGGCGTGCCGTCGTGAAAGCGCGCCGCGGCACGCAGCGTGAAATGCCACACCAGGCCGTCGGCCGACACGCGCCAGCGCTCGGCCAGGCCCGGCAGCGGGGTGCCGTCGTCGCCGGCCTCCATCAGCGTCTCGGTGATCTGCATGCGGGTGAAGACGTAACCGCTGCTGGCGGGCGCAAGACCGCTTATTTCCCAGGGACCGACGATCTGCAGCGGCGCTCGGGCCGGTTGTGCCTGCAACGCGGTCGATGCGGCGACGGCCGGGCCGACCGCACCTAGCTGGAGCGCCCGGCGGCGCGTCAAAACGAATGGCTGTGTCATCTCAGAACTTGGCCTGCAGGCCGACGGTGATGGTGCGCGATATGCCTGGCGTGACCCAGACGCGGCTGTACGAACTGGCGTAGTAGGTCCTGTCGAACAGGTTGTCGACATCGAGCGTCACGCGCAGCGTGGGGTTGAGGCGCCAGTACGCAACCAGCTTGGCGGTGGTGTAGGCCGGCAGGTCGAACGCGGGCGTTCCCGCATTCGCCTCAGCCTGCGTGCGAGCCTGGCCCAGCCGCTTGCCCATGTGGGTGAAGCCGCCGCCGATGCCATAGCGTTGGCCGTTGGAGAAGCCGTCCTCGTAGACCGCGAGCACGCTGCCGTTGACCCGCGGGACATTGAGCAGCCGGCCGCCGACTTCCAGCGTGTTGTCCTTCGTGATCTCCACGTCGTTGAGTACCAGGCTGGCATTGACGCGCCAGTTCCTCGTGACCTGGCCCGAGAAATCGAACTCCAGGCCCCGGCTGCGGATTTCTCCCGCCGCCACCGAATAGCCGGTGTTCACCGGATCGGAGGTCAGCACGTTGCGCTTGCGGATGTCGAAGAGCGCCGCGGTGGCGCCCATGCGCTGGTCCGCACTCTCCCACTTGGTGCCGAGCTCCAGCGCGCGGCCCGTCTCGGGCACAAAGCCGTTCGAGGCGAAATCGGAGCCCGTGTTCGGCCTGAACGAACGGCCCGCGTTGGCGTAGAAAGTCCACTGCGGCGTCGGCAGCCAGCTCACACCGATGCGCGGCGAGGTCGACGAAGGTCCCTGGCTGGCCGTGGTGCCGTTTCTGCGATTGAGCAGCGACTGGCGGTAGTTGTCGGCGCGCACGCCCGCGACGAGCCGCCATTCCGGCGAAAGCTTGATCGCGTCCTGCACATAGAACGCGTTGCTGTTCTGGTGTTCCAGCGTGTCGGTGTTGGCCGTGGGCACCGGCTGGAACTGGCCGTAGACGGGGTTGTAGATGTTGATCGCGTACGGCCGGGCAGTGCTCGGGTTCGCACGCAGCATCAGGGCGTCCATGTCGAAGCGGAAGCTCTCCACGCCGAACAGGAGCTCGTGCTCGATGGCGCCGGTCTTCACGTTGCCCTGAAGTTCGGCCTGCAGTGCGATGTCGTTCGAGCTGTAGTCGCGGTAGCGGCGCTGCCGTGCGAGGTTGCCGTTGGCCAGCAGCGCAGTCGGCTCGGTGGAGAAGCCCTCGAGCGAAGTCTCGCGGTACGACAGGCCCACCCGGCTGCGCCACGTCGAGTTCCATTCATGGGACAGGATGAACTGGTGCGTCTGGTTCTTGACGGTCATGTCGCCATCGGCCGGTTCGCCGAGGAAGCGGCTGCGTGGAATGGCGCCCAGGCGGTTGTCGACCGCCACCACGCCGCGGTCCAGCGGCGTGGCATGCCGCAGGTATTCGCCCGCGTATTCCAGCACCGTGTCGCGTCCGAGCTTCCAGGTGAAGGCTGGCGCGACGACTTCGCGTTTGGCGCTGACGAAGTCGCGGAAGCTGTTGCGGTCTTCCACCGCCACGTTGAGCCGGTAGGCGAAGTTCTTGCCGATCGGGCCGGTGCTGTCGAAGGCGCCACGCCTGAGGCCGTGGCTCCCGGCGTAGGCCTCGACCGAATTCGCGGCCGTCCACAACGGACGCTTGGACACGATGTTCAGCGTGCCGCCGGGTTCGCTGCTGCCGTAAAGCGCAGCCGCGGTGCCTTTGAGGAACTCGATGCGCTCCACACCCGCCAGATCGCGCGGCGGGTTGAACCCCCGGTTCGCGGAAAAGCCGTTGAGCAGCGTCGCCATCCCGGTGCTCTCGTTGCCGGGCAGACCGCGGATGGCGATGTTGTCCCAGAGGCCGCCGTAGTTGTTCTGGCGCGAGACGCCGCCGACGTAGTCCAGCACGTCATCGAGCTTGGTGGCACCCAGGTCGTCGATGGCCTGGCGCGTGACGATGCGCACCGATTGCGGCAGCTCGCGCAGCGGCAGGTCCGTCTTGGCCCCGGCGGCTTCTTCGGCCTGGTATGTGCCCGACTCGCCGCGGCCGACCACTTCGATGGGTTTCAGCTGGCCCTCGACAGGGGCATCGGAAGACTGGGCGATGGCCGGTCCGGCAAACAGCGCCGAGACGGACAGCGCAAGAGGAAGGCGGCGGAACAGGGGAACGCGTTTGCGCGCGCGTTCGCAAAGAATGACGATCATGAATGGCACTCGACGAGACAGTGCCGCCGCGCCTTCGACGGGCCCGGCAGCAAGATAAAGAAACGAACGCGTCACAGCCCCGCTGGGGCGGTGCGGCGGAATGTCAGGTCGATGTGTACGGAGGATCGCGCGAGGCGAAGGGCCAGCGGCCCGGATCGGGCACGAAGGCCAGCGCGGGCGGCGCACGTGGAAGTGCCAAGGCAAACGCCACTTCGAGCGCGGCCAGCCGTTGAGCGGGCGCAGTGGCGTGGTGCACATGGGCAAGGCACCACGCGCACAGGCCGTGAGCTTCCTCGGTGTGCCCGAGAGACTCGGCATCCGCGCGGGCTTCGAGCGCGGCTTCCTGCTCCACACCTGCCATTGCCTGGCGCAGATGCCCGGCTTCGTGCAACGGCATGCCGATGGCCGCGTTGAAGAACACGGCCAGCAACAGAAGCCGAAGGAGGCGTTGGAGATGGAGAGGACGAAGCTGCATGGCGAGGCGGGGGGATCATACCGGTGAGAGCCGGTGGCGCGGACCAGGGGCAGTGCGCACATAATCGCCCCATGCCCGCCCTGCGCCATGCCCGCCAACTCGTCCGCTTCGTGCTGGCGTGGTTCGTGCTGTCGCTGGGGGTGGCGATCGCGTCGCCGATGGTCCAGCCACAGTCGATGCAGCTCGTGTGTTCGGCGGCCGGCGCCATCAAGGTGATCGTGCAGACCGACGACGGCGCGCGCGAACTTGGCGCCAGCCATCTGGACTGCCCGATGTGCATGCTGACCGGTGCGCCCCCGCCCGCGGCGCAGCCCATCGACCTCCCCCGCATTCTGTCGCTGGGCCATGCCGTGCAGCCGATCCCGGCCGCGCGCATTGCCGCGGCCACTGCCGCGCCCTTGCCCGCGCGCGGGCCTCCTTCGCTCTCCTGACTCGTTTTCGGTTCCGTCGCACGTGACGCTGTCCATGGCCTTGGCCGTGCGCAGTCGTCGCTCGCTGCAACGCATTTCCCTGCAATGAGTCGGCGCCTTCCTGGCGCCGAAAGAGAGCTTTCCATGAACAAGACCCTTTTGTCGCTCGCGCTCGGCGCGGCATTCCCCTGGCTGGCCGTGCCCGCTTTCGCGCAAGGCGCAGCGGCCGCAGAAGCCGCCGAAGCCACCGCGGACAACACGCCCGAGCGCACCAAGTCGCTCGGCGTCGTCACCGTCACCGGCGGCCAGCCGACCTCGCTGCCCACGCAGATTCCCACCACCATCGAGGGCGTCACGCGCGAGGAGATCGAGACGCGCATCAACGCCACCGACAGCGAGGACGCGCTCAAGTACCTGCCGAGCCTGCTGGTGCGCAAGCGCTACATCGGCGACTACAACCACGCCATCCTGTCCACCCGCGCGTTGGGCACGGGCAACAGCGCGCGCTCGGCGGTCTACGCCGACGGCATCCTGCTGTCGAACTACCTGGGCAACGGCATCGCCAACGGCACCAACTTCGCGCCGCGCTGGGGCCTGGTCACGCCCGAGGAGATCGAGCGCGTGGACGTGATGTACGGGCCCTTCTCTGCCGCCTACCCCGGCAACTCCGCCGGCGCGGTGGTCGACTACGTCACGCGCATGCCGACGCAGCTGGAGGCGCACGTGAAGGTCGGCTACTCGTCGCAGCCCAACAACCTCTACAGCACCCGCCAGACCTTCAACAGCTGGCAGACCAGTGCATCGCTGGGCAGCAGGAGCGGCGACTGGTCCTGGTGGATCGACATCAACCGCACCGACAGCGAAGGCCAGCCGCTGACCTTCACCACCGCCACCCTCGCCTCCGGCACGCCCGGGCGCGCGGGCACGCCGGTGTACGGCGCGCTCGGCGGCCTCAACACCACCAACACGCCCTGGTACATCCTGGGCACGGGCACGCAGTACCACACGCTGCAGGACCACGCGAAGCTCAAGCTGGCCTACGACTTCTCGCCCACGGTGCGCGCCACCTACACGCTCGGCTGGTGGCAGAACACCGCGAACGGGCAGTCCGCCAGCTACCTCACGAATGCGCAGGGCCAGCCGGTGTACAGCGGCCCGGTGAACATCAACGGGCGCAGCTTCAACCTGGCCCCCGCCGCCTTCCCCCTCACCGCGGACAGCGCCACGCACTACATGCACGGCCTCTCGGTCAAGAGCAACACCCAGGGCGTGTTCGACTGGGAGCTGGCCGCGAGCCTCTACGACTATTCGAAGGACACGCAGCGCGCGCCCACCACCGCGCTGCCGCTCGCGGCCTACGGCGGCGCGGGCACGCTGCAGGACCAGGGCGGCACCGGCTGGAACACCCTGGCGGCCAAGGGCACCTGGCGCCCGCAGGGCGCGGGCGGCGCGCACATCGTCGACTTCGGCGTGGGGCGCGATGCGTACAAGCTCGGCATCGTAAAGACCAATGTGCTGGGCAACTGGCAGGACGGCGCGGCGTTCACGCCCGTGAGCAACGTGGGCGGGCGCACGGAAACCTACAGCGCCTGGGCGCAGGACGCCTGGTCGTTCGCGCCGAAGTGGAAGGCCGTGCTGGGCCTGCGCTACGAGCACTGGGAAGCCAAGGACGGCTTCACGGCCACGGCGGCCACTGCGCAGTCGTACGCCTCGCGCAGCGAATCCGACGTGTCGCCCAAGGCCGCGCTGGCCTACCAGTTGACCAAGGACACGGTGCTCAAGGCCTCCGTGGGCCGCGCCGTGCGCTACCCCACAGTCGGCGAGCTCTACGGCGCCACCTCGGGCGGCGCGCTCTCCTTCATCAACGACCCCACGCTGAAGCCCGAGAAGTCATGGACCGGCGAACTGTCGGCCGAGAAGGACCTGGGCAACGGCCTGCTGCGCGCCACGCTGTTCCACGAGACCACGAAGAACGCGCTGTACAGCCAGCTGATTCCCAACTCCACCGTCTCGCGCGTGCAGAACATCGACAAGGTGCGCACCACCGGCGTGGAGATCGCCTACACCGGGCAGAACGTGCTCATCAAGGGCCTCGACCTGGGCGGCAGCCTGACCTATGCCGACTCGAAGACGGTGGCGGACGCCGCGTTTCCGGCCGCCGTGGGCAAGTGGCAGCCGCGCGTGCCGCGCTGGCGCTCGACCGTCTACGCCACGTACAAGCCCGATGCGCGCTGGTCGTTCACGGCCGCGGCGCGCTACAGCGGCCGGCAGTACTCCAACCTGGACAACAGCGACGTGAACGCCTTCGCCTACTTCGGCGCGAGCAAGTACTTCACGGTCGACTTCCGCGTGCGCTACCAGATCGACAAGCAGTGGTCGGCCGCCTTCGGCATCGACAACGCCAACAACTACCAGTACTGGAACTTCCACCCGTATCCGCAGCGCACCTACACGGCCGAGCTGCGGTTCGACCTGTGAGGCCGGGCGCGCATCGAGGGCCGTTCAGTTCACCCCGTGCAGGTGGGCGTCGTCGCTCGAATCATCGTTCTGCGGGACGAACACCATGCCGGTCTTCGCGTTGTAGTCCATCAGGCCCGCGTAGCGGCCCCAGGCGATCATGGTCTCGAAGGTCTTCTCGGGATTGTCGTAAGGCAAGGCGCTGCCGATGTCCTTGATCACGCGCTCGGCCTCGACTTCCTCGTACTCCTTGAGCAGCGCGATGATGATGTGGAAGAGCCGCAGCTTGAAGACCTGCTCCTCGAAGATCGCGCGCTTGCCGAGGCGGTCCGCGGCCACGAACTTGCGGCCCAGTTCCGTGAAACGCACTTCCTGGCGGGGCGTGTCGATGAGGTCGAGGATCTCGGCCGCCTTGAGGATCGCGATCGTCTCGCCGAACTCCTTGCCGATCTCGTCCGAGATGTCGTAGATGTTGGACAGGTCCGGCGAGTCGCTGAGGATGCTCATCAACCCGAGGATCTGGCCCACCGGCACCAGCGGAATGGACTCCATGCGCGTGCGGGCGCGCGAGATCGGCTGGCCCTTCTCGCTCGCCTCGGGCGGCAGGTCGGGCAGCGTCATCGTGGTGATGGACTCGTGGATCACGCTGACCAGCCGCTGGAATTCAGGGTGCTTGGTGTCCCGCGGGTACGGCAGCTTGTTCTCCAGCACGAGCCCGACACGCCCCGGCCGGGGGAACACGACCACGATGCGCGTGGCCATCTCCACGGCCTCCTCGATGTTGTGCGTGACCATGAAGACCGAGCTGAGATCGCCGTTCGGGCCGCGCCACAGGCTGATCAGCTCCTGGCGCAGGTTCTCCGCGGTCAGCACGTCCAGCGCGCTGAAGGCCTCGTCCAGGCACAGCAGCCTGGGCCGGGACACCAGCGCCCGCGCGATGCCCACCCGCTGGCGCATGCCGCCCGACAGCTCGCGGGGGAAGGCCGCGTGGTAGTTGCCCAGGCCGATCAGTTCGATCGCGCGGTTGACCGCGGCGTCGCGCTCGGCGCGGCCGATCTTTTTCGACATGAGGCCCACCGCAACGTTCTGCTCCACGGTCAGCCACGGGTAGAGCGCGAAGGTCTGGAAGACGACCGAGGCATCGGGATTCACGCCGTCGAGCGATCTGCCGCCGGCCAGCGCGCGGCCCGAGGTCGGCGCGATCAGGCCGGTGAGGCAGCGCAGGATGGTCGACTTGCCCGAACCAGACTGCCCCAGCAGCGCCAGGAACTCGCCTTCGTGGACGGCGAGGTCGATGTTGTCGAGCACCTTGAGCTCGTGGTTGCCGGCGGTCCTGAACGTCTTGGTGACGGCGCACAGCTCGGCCACCGGCTTGGCCGACTCGAGGGAACGGGAGGTTGTGTTCATTTTCAATCCAGCTTGAATCGGCGCTCGGCGAATGCGTACAGGCGGCGCCAGATGAGCTTGTTCATCAGCACGACGAAGATCGACATCACGCCGATGCTGGCGATGATCAGCGCCGTGTCCCCCTCCTTGGTGACCGTGGCGATGTAGGCGCCCAGGCCCTGCGCCTTCAGGGTCGTGCTGCCCCAGGTGGCGAGTTCGGCCACGATGCTCGCGTTCCACGCCCCGCCGGCGGCCGTGCAGGCGCCCGTGACCCAGTACGGAAAGATCGCCGGCAGGATCAGCGTGCGCCACAGGTTCCAGTCGCGCAGGCCGTAGACCCGTGCCGCTTCCTTGAGGTCGTTGGGGATGGCCATGGCGCCCGCGATCACGTTGAACAGGATGTACCACTGCGTGCCCATCGCGATGAGCAGGATGCTGCCCCAGTCGAGCGTGACGTGGGCGGCCACGAAGAAGCCCACGACGATCGGGAAGGTCATGTTCACCGGGAACGACGCGCCGATCTGCGCCAGCGGCTGGGCGAACCGCGCAACGCGCGGCTGCGAGCCGATCCACACGCCGACCGGCACCCAGATCAGCGTGGCCAGCACCGTCATGGCGGCGACGCGCAGGGCCGTCAGCGCGCCGAGCCAGACGATGTGGCCGAAGGCGGCCAGCGTCAGCGCGCCGTGCAGCGCCGCCACGGCAGCCGCCAGGGCCCTGAGGATCTCCAAGCCGATCCACACGGCGAGCACGAAGCCCGCCGCGCGCCAGAGCAGCTTCTGCCCGCCGGCCCCGAGCCGCACCGGAACCCGCGCGGCCGGATTGGGCACCCGCGACACCCGGTCCTTCAGCGGCAGCCAGAGCCGCTCGCCGATCCAGGTGAACAGGTAGGCGCCGCGCAGCAGGTTGTAGACCCATGAGGTTGCCGGCGTCGCCGATTCGGTCAGTTCGATCTTGAACTTGTCGGCCCACGCCAGCAGCGGGCGCCAGACCAGCTGGTCGCTCACGAGGATCAGCAAGATCATGGCCACCACGGCCCAGAGGGCGGCCGTGTTGTTGCCCTGCGCGATGGCCTGCGCCATGTAGGAACCCAGGCCCGGCAGCTTGATGTCCTTGTTCATCACGCTGATGGCCTCGCTCTGCGCCACGAAGAACCAGCCACCGCCGAAGGACATCATGGAGTTCCATATCAGGCTGTGAGCCGAAGCCGGCAGCTCGACGGTGCGAAAGCGCTGCGCGCGCGTCAGCCCGTAGGTCGACGCCGCCTCCTGCATGTCGTTGGGAATGGTCACCATCGAGTGATAGAACCCGAACGCCATGTTCCAGACCTGTCCCGTGAAGATGGCGAAGATGGCAGCGCACTCGACGCCCAGCAGGCTGCCGGGGAACAGCGCCATGAAACCCGCCACGGTGGCAGACAGGAAGCCCAGCACCGGCACCGACTGCAGCACATCGAGGGCCGGCAGGATGAAGGCGCGCGCCGTGCGGTTCTTTGCCGCCAGGTAGCCGGTGGCAATGGCGAAGAACAGCGAGAAGCCGAACGCGATCCACATGCGCATCAGCGTGCGGCCCGCGTAATAGGGAATCTGGCTCGGCGAGCTGTCGATCTGCGGCACCGCCGCCGGATCGAAGTGCACGAGCATGCCCTTGCCGAAGTGCAGCGCGCTCCACAGGAGGCCCAGCAGGATCAGCAGGAACAGCGCATCGATCCAGCCGAGCGTGCGCCGCTCTTCCACGATCGCAAGCTGGGGGGCGGTACTTTTCATGCGGGCTTGCAGTTCTTTGCTTCGACGATAGCCGCAGCTCTTTTCGAACGAATGAAAAAATGCCCCGCTTCGCGAGGCATCCTGAGTTTGGCGGGGCGGGCTTTTCCTGGTGGATCAGCGTACCCAGTGGCACACACGGTGGTGATGGCGTGCGTCCCACTTGCACACCTTGTGCTTGGGGTGGTGGCGGGGCGCGGCGGAGGCGATGCCTGGGGCCAACAAGGCCATGCCGGCAAATGCGAGGATGCCGGCGGAGATGAGCTGCTTGGTTTTCATGGTGGTCTTTCTAAGCAATGGCATCGAAGAATGCGTCGTATATCAGGCGCAGCCTCTCAACGATCCTGGTTAACACTCGGATGACATTTTTCAGGCGGGTCGCCGCTTCGCGGCATACATCCGGGTCGTGCTGGGCAACGCGTGACCCAGGTTGTTCTGCACCACCGCCAGCGGCAACGGTGCCCGCCCCGCCCTGCCCTGCAGGGCGTGCGCGCCGTGGGTATGGCGCAGCCAGTGCGTGCTGGCCTTTCGCAGGTGTTCGGCGTCGGAGGCATCGAGATCCTGTGCGATGCGCGCCAGGAACGCCTTGATGGCCTGGTAGAGCCCCGAGGACGACCAGGCGGCCGGATGCTCGGCCCCCGTGTCGAAACGCGCCAGCACGGGAACGTCGCGATTGGCGGGTGCGTCGACCCGTCGATCGAAGCCGTGGCGCGCCAGTTCTTCCTCCAGGTCCTCGATCAGCGCCAGCGCCACCGGAACCTCGCGGCGCCCCCCTGCTCTGCCGGTCACCGTCAGCAGCCAGACGGGCGGCACCGAACCGTCGCCCGGCGTCGCGTCCTGTCGTAGACGCAGATCCCCGCAGCAGGCGCCAGCGATCTCGGCCAGGCGCAGCCCGGTCGCATACAGCCAGTGCATGCCGCGGCGCAACCGTCGACCGGCCTCGGTGTCCCCATGCGAGCGCAACCGCGCATCGATGTGGTCCCACTGCGCGAAGCTCAGGGTGCGGTTGGTGCCCAGCGGCTGCCCGGCCTGCGAGGGCAAAAGCGTCTCGTCGAAGGGATTGCCCGTCACATAGCCCTGGGACGTGAGGAAGGCGAACAGGCTGCGGAGAATGACCAGCGCCTGGCGCAGCGCCACCGTCGTCAGCGGGCCCTCAAGCGGCCGCCACATCGGGGACCAGCGCTGGTGATGTCGCGGTCCGCACCAGGCAACGGGCGGCCGGGCAAGGAAGGCACGATAGGCGGCCGCGTCTTCGCGGGTGAGCGAGGACATGGCCTTGCCGCGCTCCAGCACCGCCCAGAGCAGCAGCCGCTCGGCCTCCTTGCGGTACGAGCGCTGCGTGGCCGACAAGGGCTCCTTCGCGACGCCGCCACCCTTCGCGAGCAGCCACGCGCCGATCGCCTCGTGGTCATTGGCCGCAGAGAGTCGGCACGCCTGCCTCGGCGCGCGGGCGCTCCCGGCGCGGCCGTCCAGCCCAGGCGGCAGCACGAATTTCTCGTAGGGCACCAGCGCCGTGGCGGGCGGAACCACCTCGGTCAGCGCGGCGGGGCCGAGCTGCGCGCGCCGGCGCGCCGCATGCACGCCGATGCGCAGCCCCAGCACCTGCTCATTGGCGTGAAGCCAGTCGAGGATGCGCGCGGCCTTGTGTTCGCCCACGCCTGGGACGTTCGCCCACCAGCGCGCGCCGGCGTCGTTGATGTGCAGCACCAGCGCGGAAAGCGTCGCAAGGCCCGCGCGTTCGAGCCGCTCGGCCAGCGCCGGATGCAGCCAGGCGGCCACGCTGTCGCCCGGGCGCGGATCCTGTGCGACGAGGCTCTCGAGCCAGTGCAGCGCCTCCAGTTGGCGCTCGATGACGCGTGCGCGGCGCGAAGGCTGAGCGCCTCCCCGCGCGCGCGCCGGTCCCGCGGCGCCGCCGCCCTGTGGAAAGGCGGCTTCATACGCCTCGATCTGTTCGGCCTCCGAGAAGTCCTCCATGCCCTGGGCCTGGGCAAACTCGGCCAAGCTCGGCAGCGCCGGTGTCGCGGTGAAGCGCTCGGCGTCAAGCAGGATCAGGCGCGCGGTGCCGGGCTTCTGTTCACGGCGCGCGGCGGCGGCGAACGCGTCCCGGATCCAGGCCACGGTGTGGCGCACCGTGCGCAGGTCGACGTGCTCGCCCTCCAGGCGCAGGTAGCGATCCCAGGCAGCGCGCTCCTCGACCCCTTGAGCGAGCGCGCGCATGAACGCGAAGTGGCCCCGATGGAGCTTGCGCGGGGGTGTCGTTTTTTTCACGGCGAGCGCGGCACACCGGGTGCCCGTCGTGCTTGCCAGAACTGCCACCACGGCCGCGGGGCGCTCGCGGGGAGCGGCGGCTGCTGCTCGGCCCGCCTGCCGCGAACGCGGCGTCGCAGTTCGACCTCCAGCATGTGGGCAACCCCGTAGGCCTGCTTTTCGCCGCGCGATGCACTCGCACGCCAGTCGAGCGCCAGGCGCTCAAGCACGCCGTCTTCCAACTGAGCCAGTTCCGCGGCACTCGGCGCGTCATGGCGGGTCATCGCCCCGCTCCCTGCATTTTGGCGCCGCCGGCTGCTCGTGCAATGCGCGCTCGGCCCCAGGCCGACGGTGGTCTCGAGGGCATCCGTGTTCGGGCCGTCGAGCGTACGGCCGCACGCTGTTGCAAGGGTTGGTCCGTAGGATTGGTGGAGGCTGACCCGCCGCGGCTGCGGCAGCAGGCGTGCTCCATCTTCTTTGCGGCACCCGGGCCGCGCCGGCTCGGCCGGCTGTTTTGATTTTGCATAATCATCAACGTCAATTTTAGGTGATCTCTAGCCATTTCGAAGAAACGAAAGTCGAGGTATGCGCTAAGTCTTTGATTCAATTGCTATTTTTTCCGATGACGCCATCCACTTAAGCGCATTGCGTCGAGGTAGTTAGGCGTATGGTGAGGCACTGCATGTGCTTCCACTCCTAAGTGGGTGCTTGCATTAAGGATTTACGAGGGGGCCCTCGGCGTGCCACCCTGCCCCCTTAAATGCCGGTGTGCCGATGGGGGGAGCACGTGATGCCAGAGTCAGGGTTCGCCGCCCTGCGCGGGACGTTGGGCAGCGCCGGTCGCCGAGCGTGCTGTTCCTGCAAGCCGTGAGGGTTGCGCTCAGCCTCTTTGTCGCGAGGCAATGTGAGAGGTATTGGGCAAGCGCGCCAAGGGCACGTCCTCATCGCCCGGTTGTCTCCACAGTTCCCTTTTGTGAGTACTTTTGGGATTTGACGGGCGAACGAGCCTTTGTGCGGAAGCGGGCTGTCTTGCCAAGTTAACCCGCCTTGTTAAAAGTTAGCTTGCGCACACTTATCGAATTAGGGCGAGTCGTGTGTAGGGCAGCGGGCCACTTGCTTCGCACGTCTCCGTTCCTGTAGCACGGTCCAAGAGGGGTGTGCTGCGGACGGGTGGACCCCCTCCACAACAGGGAGGCGGCGCGCCGCCAGGGTAAAAACTACGGCGCAAGCAACTGGGCCGACGACAAGCGGCCCGCGCATCTTGGGCCGCAGTGCACCACGACAGCGGGCGGCCGACGCTTTCGGGCTGAGGGGCAGCTTCGCAAACGAGCCGCTGAAGGCTGCTGTCCCGTGTCCGTGCAAGAGCACCTCGTCGGCGCATGCGCAGGTCCTTGGCGCGGATGGCCCTGGGCGTTGTGACGCACTACGTGCTCAAATCCCAACGATGCTCACATCACGGCCAGTCGGGTCTGACCGGCATTCAACCAGAACGTCTGCCGGCGGGCGGAAAGGAATGCGGCAACGTTCAGACGCCCGTGCCACGCGCGACCGATGCCTGCCGCAGACGTGATTGCACAACCCGGCGCGGAACGGAACGTACCCTCCCAGTTTGAGCAAGGCGCTGCAAGCGCCTTGAAAAAAGCCCGAACCGGGCAAGCCAGTCGGCCTGGGCGCTCGATGCACCTTTGGCATGGGCCGGAAGGTTCCAGGCGACGCCGGCAAAGCCGCGTGGGGTGCCCGAGACGTCACGCCGCCGGCCCTCCGAACCCAAATCGCATGCATGCGCGGAGGTGATCCACCGGAAGTGCTTCTGCGCGGCGCTCGACTTTGTCAGCCTGATCAAGGCCCAAGCAACGGGGCGCACTTACGACGGGAACGACGGCAGTCCGACGGTTGCTTCCGGCGCTGCGCATGCGGTCGCCGACAGTGTGAACGCGCGTAGCTCCGAGCGCGCTCGCCGGTGGACGCGGACAGGCCGCCTACTTGGGGCTGAGTGGCGCGGGGTATTCGTGAGCCCTCATGACGAGGCCAGGCCCGTCCACGAAGAGGAACAGGCCGGCGATGCGGGTTTGGGGGGCGGCGCCTCTGTGCGTTCGATGCAGACCGGTGATTCACCATACCGGGCGAGACGTCCGGCCTGTCTGCATCCCGCCGACTCAAGAGTTTGGGAAAGCTCTGCCAGTAGAGAACCTCGGCTGAATGGGGGGACGGCGACATTCAGTAGCCCCGGAGCTTCTCTCCCCTCCCCCCCGGTTCCTCGTCG